>JAKVCU010000121.1 GCA_022448955.1 Saprospiraceae bacterium | reverse complement strand
ACCTGTCTGCCTATGGCAGGAATTTATTATACAAGCAATTTTGACTAGCCGCTTACCTTATTTTTTCTTTTAAATCATCTAAACGATCAAATTGCAGCAGATTCTTATTTTTCATAAAGTTGAGATGAGTCACTTCTTTGCCCATCCATGGCTCTATTTGGAATTGTCCGGCCGCTTTCGCGGAATCAAACTCGACTTCTGCTACGATTAAACCAAAGAGTGGTTGGTGATATTGATCAACTTCAATAGTGTAAGAAGCTCGCTGAAGGATAGAGCGTGTTTTTTGTAATCTTTTCCCTGCAGTTGCAGGCCAAAGATGATTGAATTGTTCGATGCTTAATTTCGTTTCGAATTCTTTGCGGATTAACTCGCCTTTGCTTTTTACGGTTAACCAACAAGTATCACCAATTCTTCGTAGGCGAACTTCTTTTCCTTCTGGGTCAATTGCCAAATAACCTTGCTCTATGAGCAAGGCCTTGGCAGATTGTATTTCTTGTGGAAGCTGATCAACTAAGAATTTTCTTTCAATTTCTTGTGGCATAAAACTTTCATTGAGCCACTGAAGGAGGAGCAGGTGAATCTTTTCTAGCTATTTCAAAGAGACATAAAACACCTTCAAAATGCTGCTGGTTTTCGCCTTGACCATAATGCAAATCTGCAAAAATAGTTGCCAGATCATGTTCTTCCATTGGTCTTAATCGAAGAGATAATTCACCTTTTATTCGATCAGCATTGATTGTTAAGAAATCTAAAGGTGTTGTTCCATTTAGCGAAAGCTCAAATTGACCAAGCACATTTGCATTCACGCCATAGCCATAGCTAAGTATACATTTAGTATGTAAATCATCACTATTCAAATTACTTTCAATGCTAAAATCACCTAATCGAATATCTGATTGATAAGTTGCCATTGTGTTTTTTACTCGCTTTTTATGTTAAAAATGGATTGGTCAAGCGTTCTGCTTGTATCGTCGTTGCGCCTCCATGTCCTGGATAAACCACAACATCATCCCCCAATGGGAATAATTTTTCTTTAATTACATTGATCAATATTGTATGATCACCCCCCGGCAAATCAGTGCGTCCGATGCTTCCCTCAAACAAAACATCACCAGCAATTAAGAAACGATCTTGTTCACAGAAAAAGGATAGACTAGCTGGTGAATGCCCAGGTGTAAAGATGGCTCTTAAAATGGTATTACCAAAACTGATTACATCATCTTCTTCAATAAACTTTGTAGCTGCTGGTGAAGGATCAGGAATAGGAATACCATACATTTGTCCCACCATTGGTACGGACTCCAGCACAGGAATTTCTCCACGATGAATTTCCAATTCTAGCCCATAAGCCCTATTCACCAATGCATTTCCAAAAACATGATCGATATGACAGTGGGTGTTGATCAATCGAACGGGTTTTAAACCCAATTCCTCAATTTTTGCTTGAAAGGCATTTCGTTCAGTACTAGTATAACAACCCGGATCGAAAATGACACACTCTTTGGTATCATCGTAAACAACATAAGTATTTTCAGAGAAAGGATTATAAGTAAATGATAAAACCTCGGCCATATTATCGCGTTTATTTGATGTATTTAATCGCAAAACAACAAATTTGTTCTGATATAAGCCATTTTATGACTAGCAATATTTGTCGAAATGATTTATATTACACTCATTCCAGCCAACAAAATTTCATGTTTCAGTGCCTTATTCTGCAAAGCAGAAGATATTTCCTTTATATTTTGATTAAAATAAGGCATTGCAGCATAATATTCTTAAACTATGTTCGCTTTAAAAGTGTCTATTTTCTAAAATACTGTTTATGCAAAAGTATATTTTTACTTGCTGTTTACTATTTGTAGGAGTCATCATCTTTGCCCAGGGCTCGCAAGTTGAATTTGGAAAAAACCGCGTACAATATCATAAAAACTTTGATGATTGGTTGCAGTATGAGAGTGACAACTTCGTTACTTACTGGTATGGCGAAGGTCGCAATATCGCTCAAGCTGCTATCCAAATAGCTGAATACGATTTTAACAGTATACAGGGAATATTGGAGCATCGCGTGAATGATAAAATTCAAATTATTGTTTACAAAGATCTTACCGATTTAAAACAAAGTAATATAGGCACGGAAGAAGCTTTTACTAATATTGGAGGACAGACTAAGATTGTGGGTAATAAAATCTTCGTTTACTTCGACGGAGATCATACCAGTTTGCGTAAGCAAATCAGAGAAGGTATCGCTAGTGTTTATCTCAATGCTATGTTGTTTGGCTCTAACCTTCAGGAAATCGTTCAAAATGCAGTGATGATGAACCTGCCCGAATGGTTTAAGCAAGGATTAGTCGGTTATGTGGGAGAGCAGTGGAATGCAGAGATGGATAACCAACTGAGAGATTATTTTACTAGTGAGCAATTCGAAAATTTTGAATTATTAGCAGAAGAAAATCCTCGCTTAGCTGGACAATCACTTTGGTATTTTATTGGTGAAAACTATGGACAATCAACGGTATCCAACCTCTTGTACTTAACACGTATTAACCGAAGTATTGAAAGCGGCTTTTTATACGTTTTAGGAAGTCCCTACCAAATTGTAACGGACAGTTGGGCATTGTATTTTAAAGCGCGCTATGAAGATGAAGTGAAGCATAGAGTAATGCCCAAGGAAGAAAAAAGAATTGAGATCAAAAACAAGCGAGAACTCCCGATTAGCCAAATAAAACTAAGCCCTGATGGCAGTAAAATAGTATATGCAACTAATGAAATCGGAAAATTCAAGGTATACCTTCAAGATCTACAAACAGGAGATCGACAAGTTATCCTAAAAAATGGATTTAGAAATGCTTTCCAAGCAACAGATTATAATTATCCATTGCTCGCTTGGAATCCTAATAATAGACAGGTCGCTATTTTATACGAGCGAAGGGATATTATTCAATTAGCCCTTTATGATGTCGTCACAAAAGATCTAACCACAGAGTCTGTACCTGAAAAATATCATCGAATTTATAGCATGGACTATGTTAATCCAGCTAGTGTGGTGTTTTCCGCAACCATGGCAGGTTATTCTGACCTATTCATCTACTATATCAATAACAAACAAACCTTCCGTATTACTACAGACTTTTATGATGACCTCGACGCAAGGGTAGTTAAGGTAAAAGGTAGAACAGGTGTTTTATTCGCTTCTAATAGGCAAGATTCTTTACTGACGCCAATGCGTATGGACACGATCCTTCCCATTAATACTTTTGACATATGGTACTATGACTTAGATAATAAACCTGGAGAATTGGTTCGTGTTACAAATACGCCACTAGCCAATGAGCGCAATCCAATGGCGATCGATACCTCATTTTTCACTTATCTGAGTGACCAAAGCGGTGTCTACAATAGAGAAGTAGGAAAGATAGAAAATTACGTACACCATTATGATCAAATTATCAAGCTAAAAGAAGGCGAAGAGATAAGGATTCATGCTGATTCCACTATGGAACTACTGGACCCAACTTTGATTGATACCATCATCATTGAAGCGGTTATTAAAGAAAGAGCTGTCGTTTACAAAAATAGTAATCTTGCTCGCAATATCGAGGAACAACATAGTGCCCCTAACGCTAATCTTCAAGCAGAACTTTTCTACATAAATGGAGCATATCAGACTTTTGTTAGTCCTATTGATATCGATACCTTAATTACACCTCCTTACACAGTATACCAACAAAGTGTTTCAAAGACCTATTATCGAGAACTTCGAAACATCATAAAAGCTCAAAAAGAAGCTGCAAAAAAGCTAGAAATAAAGCCTGAAGTAAAAGTCTTGAAAGAAATAGAAGTATCAGAAATTCCTGCAACAGATCTTCCTGCTCAAAAACAAGACACCACTAAAGTTGATATTGATAATTACCTATTTCAGAGTGAATTTGATGACGAAGAACCCCTACAGGTAGTAATCGAAAAAGATGAGAAAAAGGAGCAAAAGATAGAAAATCCAGTGAGCACCGTGATAGGAGAAGTAGTTGAAGAAAGTAGTAATCAAAAACCAGAAAAAGTCGTCTATAAATTTAATCCTGGAAAGATTATTCCTTACCGTCTCCAATTCAGAACAGATTATGTAACTACTCAGCTAGATAATAGTTTGCTCTTTGAAGGATTAGAAAGTTTTGCAGCTAATCCTGATGGATTTGGTTACCCACCTCCCGGTATTTTATTAAAAGGGAATTTCAAAGATTTATTCGAAGATTATGAAATTGAGGGTGGTATTCGTTTACCAACCACCTTTAATGGAGCAGAATACTTTATGGTAATGAATGATCGCAAACATCGTTTGGACAAGCGTTATGCGATTTATCGTCGTAACCAAAAATTTGCTGAGGATAGCAATTCATTTGTGCCTGGCCGTAGAGAAACTAACGTACTTCTGGGGCAGTTTGGTGTGCGTTATCCGCTAGATATCTTCCGTAGCTTCCGTGCCACTGCAACATTACGTAGAGATCGTTTCATGCTATTGGCAACGGAAAGGCAGCCACTTGAAACACCTTCTTCTAGGGAACAACGGGTGGGCCTAAAAGTGGAATACGTTTTTGACAACACTTTGGATGTAGCATTAAACATTAAAAATGGTAGCCGCTACAAATTTTTTGCAGAAGCAGTCAAACGCTTTAAATTTGACTTAACTGGAGAAGAAACCGCTTTGTCTTTCAATGATGGATTTATGACCGTACTAGGTGTTGATGCACGCCATTATCAGCGCCTCGGCAAATATTCTGTCTTAGCACTACGCTTTGCAGGGGCAACTTCCTTTGGTTCTGAACGTATGTTGTATTATCTAGGTGGTGTGGATAGCTGGTTGTTCCCTCAATTTAATGAAGATATCCCGATTCCTCAAGGTGGCAACTTTGCTTATCAGACCATGGCCAGTAACCTTCGAGGTTTTCCAATCAATATTCGCAATGGTAGCTCATATGCTTTATTTAATACGGAATTAAGAGTGCCTATCTTCAAATATTTTTCCCGTCGTTTGAAATCTAATTTCTTGCGTAACTTCCAAGTTGTCGGTTTCTTCGATGTAGGTACAGCATGGGAAGGTATTTCACCATATAGCGACGACAACCCATTAAATACAACAGTGATCGCAAGTGGAAACTTAGTAGACGTGAGGGTAAATTATTTCCGTGATCCAATCGTTGCAGGTTATGGCTTAGGTGTTAGATCTGTACTATTTGGTTACTTTGTACGATTAGATTATGCTTGGGGTATTGAAACCAGAGAAGTGCTTGAACCTCAATTATACATCTCATTAGGTACTGATTTCTAAAATAATTCTATTGGAGACTTTGTGGCCGTGTTCCCTCACAAAGTCTCCAAATCGCTATTTTCAAAAACACCTTGGAAGTAAATCATTCCAATTAATATCAAGCCTCCACTACCCAGATGATATAGTTCAATCTGTTCACCAAAAGAGATCGAAAAAATAGCTGTTGCAAATGGCACTATATTCATAAAAAAGCCAGCATTTGCAGCTCCTGTCATTTTTATTCCTTCATTCCATAGAATATAGGCTAAACCAGTACCCAATATTCCAATTCCTAATGCTGAAAGCCAAAAAATTGCATCTAATTGACCAATAGGTGTAATACCATAAAAGGGTAAAAACAAAAGAAACCCAACAAGACAAAACCCATTGGTAATTAACGTAAAAGAAATATTAGAAACAGAAGAGGTATAATATTTTTTCACCCAGATATTATGAATAGCAAAAAGTATATTGGCCATAAAAATGAGCATATCCCCATACGACCAATTCGTCTCTAATAATAGGTTTGGCCTTCCTCTTGTAATCAAGAGGAATACGCCTAACAGGCCAATAGCCATTCCTATTTTTTGATGCCTATAAATAGGCGTTCCTAATATCCAATAAGCAAAAAGTAAGGTTAAAACAGGGTTTAAACTAACCTGAAGTGCCGCATTCAAAGCAGAAGTATATTTAAGCCCTAAAAAGAAAAAAATACTAAACCCAAATAAGCCAATAAAGCCTGCGAGGAAATATCCCTTAATGTTTTGATAAAGCTGTTTAAAAAAAGGAAAGCTCGAACCAGTTGTGATTTGAACAACAAATAAAAAACCAACGCCAAAAATATATCGCCAAAAACCAGCCTGAATAAAATCTACACTTAATAAAAGGTTCTTTGCCAAATGAAAATTTAAGCCCCACAGTACAGTAGCGGATATAAGAAAAAGAATGGCCTTAGGATGATATTGAATATTCATTGTAGAAATAAGATTTCCAAATTCTAGACAAAATACAACAATATCACCCTGAAGAAAGATTTAGTTATTGGATAACCACTCTCTGTGTCCATATTCCTTCCGCCGTAATCACTTCTAAAAGAAATATCCCTGCTTTCAAGCTATTTGTCGATATCTTATCGCTTTCGCTAAATTCATTGATCAACTGACTATTTATATCCCATAGGCGTATGGACTGAATAGGAAGTGTAGTTAGAACTTCAATCATACTACCTTTTTGCACTGGATTCGGAAATACCTTTATCTCTCCCTCCAAATCTATTTCATTTGTTGAATTTACGCCACAACTCACATTTACTAACCATTCAAATGCATCTGTTAATACCTGATTGCGATTGGGAAAATCAATGGTGTGCCCAATTCCACTCATTAACAGACTCTCAACACAAGCACCATTTTCTACCAGTGCATTCAAAATAGGCGTATATCTAATACTTGGGCTATCAAAGCTCCCATGAACTATGTAAAATGGCTTTTCATTCGCATCCTGTATAATATCGCTGACCTCATTCGTTCCATTGATTGCTGCTCCAATTGGCATAAAGCCAGCAAAACGATCAATGTGATTTAATCCATAAGTATAAGTTGTTCTAGCCCCCCAAGAAAAACCCATCGCATAAATTTGGCCTTCATCAATATTGTAGTTGTCAATCATATACTCCAACATAAATGTGGTGAAAGCAGTATCAATAGGATCATCTATTTGACCGTCCACTCCACCATCTGGGCAAACCAACAATAAGCCATTCGTTTCTGCAAAGGAAATTAAAGTATCGCACCAACTCCTAGCATTCCATCTAGATGTATTCCATGGATGCAAACCAAGCATTAATCGATTGGATGTATTTTCATCATAGGAGGAGGGAATATAAATTGAATACTGCTTGGCTGGGTCTGTCTGGAAATCAAAAGTCCCATCAATACGTTCCTGAGCAGCGATACTATGAATGGTAAATAAAGCAAAAAGTGTTAATAGTGATTTTTTCATATTTAGTCAAATTCCATTTTTATAGTAGGATATCTAACAAAAGACAAAGCAAAGCTAAGTATATTGCCCTCGACTAATTAGTACCTATCTCACTTTATTATTATGATGATGCCTGCCATCAGCATAACCTAGATAGCGAAGAATAGATTATCTTAATTTTCTATTCTCTCCCTTTTATACTCTTGATTACATCCTCTATACCTCTTCTCCTTTCATCTTTTCTGCATTGTCAGCTACTTGAAGTGCTTCTACAATAGGCTCGAGAGTACCTTCCACTACTTGCTGAAGATTAAAATTTTTCACATCTCCAGTCAAACGATGATCTGTTACACGATTTTGAGGATAATTATAGGTACGTACCTTTCCAGAACGATCTCCTGACCCTACCAAAGATTTGCGCTTAGATGCTTGCTCTGATTCATATTCTTGACGGCGAACATCTTGAATTTTCTGCAGCAAACGAGTCAATGCAATTTCACGGTTTTTGATCTGAGAACGTCCATCCTGACTTTCTGCTACAATACCTGTCGGCAAATGCGTGAAACGCACAGCAGATTCCGTCTTGTTTACGTGCTGCCCACCAGCACCGCTTGCACGGAATGTGTCCACTTTTAAATCAGCCTTATTGATCTCAAAGTCTTCCATTTCCATTTTTGGGATGACAGCAACCGTAGCGGCAGAGGTATGTACGCGGCCCTGCGACTCTGTCTTAGGGATACGCTGTACCCGATGTGCCCCAGATTCAAACTTCAACTTGCTGTAAACGTCTTCACCTGTCACTTCTAAAACTAGCTTACTATACCCACCCTGTGTACCTTCGTTAATACTGATAACCTCTGTCTTAAAACCTTGCCCATCAAAATAACGAGAATACATACGATATAAATCACCTGCAAAGATCGCTGCCTCATCACCACCAGTACCAGAGCGAATCTCGAAGATGACATCTTTAGAATCCTCTGGATCTTTAGGGATCAGTAGAATTTTTATCTTTTCTTCCCACTCTTCCTTCTGAGGTAATAATTCATCCAGCTCCATCTTGGCCATTTCCTTCATATCCTCATCATCTTCACCAAGCATTTCTCTAGCTGTTTCAACATTACCCAGTACCTCCGCATAAGCGTCATAAGCAGTTACTAAAGGCTGTAAATCTTTATATTCCTTCCCTACTTTTTTATATCGATCCATATCTGAGATAATATCTGGATCAGACATCTGTTCTTCCAGATATACGTATCGTTCTTTAATAGCTTCTAATTTATCTAACATATTAAACCTTGTTCTGAGCGCATCCTTGGAGTTTATTGATTAGCCTAATCCACTGAATAATGAACCAAACTGGCTAAAGGAATAATTCTCCAAATACGCTTTTAATCAAAAAATAAATACTTCAACCATACTTGAGTAGTTGGGCTAGAACCTATCTGCCTATGGCTGAAATTAGTATAATAAATTCTTTTAGTCAGTTCTAAAATCGTGCGTAACCTTTCTATCGTCAGTTACTTACTATTTTTGAGCTGACGCTGTGCCTGCCGGCTGGCAAGAATTTATTATGCAAGCAAGTTTGACTAGCCGCTTATGCGAAGTAGAGAAGCTACAAAAAGTAATGAAAGGGAAATGTATGATATGATTTCATTGAATAAAAATTATCTTTTCAAAATCGCAAAACACCAATTCCGAAAATATTGTTCCGAAAAAGAGTGCTTCTCATTAAAGCGCCCAAAATTACTAAGTATGATGTGAAAAATAAAATATACTGTTTCAATAATAAATACTGAAACCGTATATTTTATATTAATACGGATCTAATCTTAAATAGCTCCGATCCAATAAGTAGTTTGCCCGAAACCGTGCCTGATAGCAAGCTGGAATTGGTACAATGAAATTCAGCCATAGGCAGACAGATTTTTACGTTCGCTCAAAATCAAACATAACTACAACACCATCAGTTACTTATAATTTTTGAGTAAACAATTTTATTGTATATGCAATTTTATCTAGGCACTTATTTAAAAGAAAAAGATTTAATTTCGCCCTTATGGCATTAATCCTTTCCATAGAATCTGCTACAGATCATTGTTCTGTTTGCGTAAGCGAAAAAGAAGAAGTTCTCGCTTATAAAGCTGCTGAAGAAAAATTTCAACATGGGCAGCAATTGACCCTTTTTATTCAATCGGTATTGAAAAGTGCTCAACTTAGTCTGAAAGATATGGATGCGATCGCCATCAGCGGTGGGCCAGGTAGTTATACCGCACTTCGCATTGGCACTGCCACAGCAAAAGGCATTTGTTTTGCGCTTGACAAACCACTAATCGCCATTCCTAGCTTGCAAGCACTCGCTTTGCAAGCTGCGCGCTTGAAACCCGATGCAAAGCATTTTTGCTCGATGATTGATGCTAGGCGTATGGAAGTTTATACAGCTACGTATGATTATCTTTTAGATGAAAAAGAAGTCGCCAAAGCACTCATTGTAACAGCTGATGCTTTTGATCACCTAGAGGGAGACATCGTTTTCTGTGGAAATGGAGCAGAAAAGTGTAAAACGGTTTTGCAAAAGCCTAATTCTCATTTTTTAACTTTCGGATGTGATGCTCGGTACTTGGCTCCCTTAGCCTTTAAAGCGTTTCAAGGCTCCAAATTTGAGCATCTAGCTTACTATGCCCCTTTTTATCTAAAACCACCCAATATTACTACTCCTAAAAAGCGATTATAACTTTTTTAAAACCAAGTATTTCAGACTTGATAGGGATAAGTCTATTATTTTCTCGCCATTACAATTAAAATATTATTATATATTTTAATTGTGTAAATATTTTTTATATTTGTATTTGTGTGAAACACATAAGAGCTATTCTACATACCTAATTTAAAAAATTGGTACGGTATTTGAAGTTATGCTATTAAAAAATTCTTTAATTTGAAAAAAATTGACAATGAGAAAGCAAAAAAACGAAACCGTAACCTTAAAGAAGGGTGATAATGACATCCAGTTAGATTACGCTGAATTGCGTAAGGCAGTCTTAGTCCTGAGAGCTGTAAACCACAAGTTACGTCAACGAATCATCGATCTTCTTGAGGAAAACGATAGCATGACCGTCACTGATATCTACATCAAATTACGTTTAGAGCAGTCAGTTGCTTCTCAACACCTTGCTATTCTTCGCAGAGCTGGGGTAGTAATTACAGAAAGAGAAGGGAAGTTCATCAACTATTCTTTAGACAAAAACAGATTGGCACAAATCTCTAAACTAGTCGAAGAACTTGCTGCATAAGCACAAATTACATATAATTATAATATATAGTCAAAAAATGCTGTAAATCAATGAGATTGACGGCATTTTTCATTTACGAGCTTTGAAAAGATGAAAAAAAAACGCATATTTGTTACAGTTATGCTAGCAACTATGCATAGCTTAGAAACATACTACACAAAATAATTAAACATCTATGAGAAAAGCTAGAGTAACCATCAATGGAGAGAAGTTGCATACTTCCTCAGAAATTCTTCGAGCCTTGGCTCATCCCCTCCGTATGCAAATACTAGAATTTATTGATCAAAATGAAATGATCAACGTGAACAAGATTTATAATACCTTGAATCTTGAGCAGTCCATTACATCACAACATCTGCGTATACTTCGTATAGCAGGTTTAGTCGTAACCGAGAGAGATGGAAAATTCATTCATTACGCTATTGATTACAGCAAATTAAATAATGCTGTAAATGCAGTTGATGCCTTTTTGGAGGAGGAATAATTTAATCTCAGAAGCAAAAAGCACATGGGTTCTTCCAGATAATTTCTGGGAAAACCCTTTTAGTCTTATTTTTTCCTTTCTTAGCCTTAGAGGCCGTCCTCTTCTCCCTTCTTTTGTTCTACCTCATCTTTTATTCGCTGATCATCAGCCAATTCATTAGCCACTGTAGCAGTTGTCTCAATCTCTACATCTTTTTTCTTTTCACTTCCACTGAAAAAACTTCTTTGAAACAACAAAATATTAATTACTCCAGCAGAAATAGCAGCATCGGCAATATTAAATACGGGCTTAAAAAACATAAAGTGTTCGCCTCCCCACACAGGGACCCAATTAGGAAAATTACCTTCGATCAGCGGAAAATAAAGCATGTCAACTACTTTGCCATGCAGGAATGAGCCATAGCCCCCTTCCGGCGGAAATAATTGAGCGATGCCTCCATGATAAGAAGATTCCGAGAATATAAGCCCATAAAAAACACTATCTACTATATTACCCACAGCACCTGCCAAAATCAAGCCAAAACTCAACAATAGCCCAAATTTAGCCTTTTCTTGAATCAAAATTCGGATATAATATACCAAAAACCCCACTGCCACAATCCTGAAAAGACTCAAAATAAGCTTCCCATAGCTTCCTCCTAATTGAAGGCCAAAAGCCATCCCATTATTCTCTACAAAATGGATTAAAGCCCAATCTACACCTAAAAATCGAATTTCTTCACCATATTCCATATGGGTTTTCACCCAAATCTTCAAGGCTTGATCAATGAGTAATACCAAAAAAACAACAATACTAATCTTAACTGAACTTTTCAATGCACTACTTTTTGTTTGAGCATAAAGCCTTCATACGATGTAACATCAATTCTATTCCTTACTTTATGCTTAGAATCTCAACATAAATATTTAGATCAAAGTTTGGTGAAAAATACTTACACATTGATCTTTTCATCATCTTCTGGAAGTTTTACATCTTCCTTTTCATTATACTTCGGTTTCTCTTTTTTCACTAAAGCATTTTCATGCATATCATGAAAATCTTTACGGTGACGGGCAATATCAATAGCCCCAAATAATGCTTGACGGAAGGAATTGGGATCCGCAAGGTTCTTACCTACAATATCATATCCTGTTCCATGATCAGGAGAAGTTCTTACAACAGATAAGCCTGCTGTATAATTCACGCCATTTCCAAAACTCAATGCTTTGAATGGAATCAAACCTTGATCATGATACATGGCCAAAATACCATCATACTTTTTGTATTGTCCCGAACCAAATAAACCGTCCGCTGCGAATGGTCCCATCACCATCATTCCCTTTTTCTTGGACTGTACAATAGCTGGGCGAATCATCTTTTCTTCTTCATCTCCCATTACACCATTATCACTAGCGTGAGGGTTTAAACCCAAAACCGCAATCACTGGCCGCTCAATTCCAAAATCCATTTTTAAGGTTTCGTTCATGATATTCAACTTCTGCAAAACCAATTCCTTGCTAATGGTTCCTGCTACTTGACTAACTGGAATATGACTAGTCACTAAGCCTATTCGAAGATCATCATTAACCATAAACATCAGGCTTTCTCTAGCACCTATGCTTTGTGTGATGTATTCCGTATGCCCAGGAAAAGGGAAGTTAGCCATTTTCATGGCTTCCTTGTTGATAGGAGCAGTTACCAATCCATCGATCAGACCGTTTTTTAAGTCCGTCATTGCTGTTTCCAACGACCGAATGGCATACATTCCACTCTGCTCTGTTGCTTTTCCAAGTGTAATATTGACATTTTCTTGCCAGCAATTAACAATGTTAACTTTATTGTAATTCAGTTTATCTGCTCCCTTAGTAGAATGAAACTGAAAATCAATATTGACAATATTTTTGTGGTAAGAAATTACTTTTGCAGATCCATAAATCACAGGAATACAAAAATCAAGGATGTCTGTATTAGAAAGAGTCTTTAAAACCACCTCCAAACCTATACCATTGATGTCTCCAATACTGATCCCTATTCTAGCTTTATCCATTATTTCGAAGTATTATTCAAACTTTATTAAAAACCGAACGGCAAATTTAATGAAATAATTGCTTAATCAGTACCTTGCAGCTCATACTAAACTAGTTTGCATCGCAATTTCATGGCGAAGTAATCGGTTCAGTATAACACAGTAGTATATTGGCTTGTAAAACAAGCCATTTTTACACCAATACAATTAAGTTTTTTTAGAGATAAGTCATTCTTAGTGAAAGCAAAAAAATCATTTGGACAACATTTTCTCAATAGAGAAGATATTGCCGAGCAAATCGCCAACAGCCTAGAAAAAGGAACACTTTATAAAAGAGTCATGGAAGTAGGCCCTGGTAGAGGTATGCTTACCAAATATCTATTAGAAGTTAAGAAAGAATTATTAGTGGTAGAGGCAGATCGCGATATGGTGCTTTTCCTCCACAAACACTATCCTGCCCTAAAGAATCAAATTGTTAGCGCCGATTTCTTGAGGGTAGATTTGGCAAGTGTTGTTCAGCATGAGCCTTTTGCACTCATTGGCAACTTCCCTTATAATATTTCTACCCAGATCTTATTTAAGATGCTGGACTATAAGGAGCTTATTCCAGAAATGGTAGGCATGTTTCAAAAGGAAGTGGCACAAAGGGTAGTTGCTCCTTCTGGTTCTAAAACCTACGGCGTTACCAGTGTACTCATCCAGGCTTATTATGATGGTGAATACCTTTTCTCTGTTGATAAAAGTTGTTTTACACCACCGCCTAAGGTGCAATCTGGTGTCATCCGATTAACAAGAAAAGAAAACACAGACTTAGCATGTGATCCTAAATTGTTCCGCAGAGTAGTGAAGCAAGCATTTAGCCAAAGACGAAAAATGCTACGCAATACCATGAAGATGTTCCTAAAAGATGATCCGCTACTCAAAGAGCCCCTTTTCGAAAAAAGACCAGAAAAACTAAGTGTGCAAGATTTTATCGAATTAACACTGGAGATTGAAAAAAGACAGGAGAAGGAGTAGACATTTGTTGTTGGTTGTTGGCTAGCGCCACAAATTGAACTAATTTTCTTTTTTCTTCATTTTAAAGAATGAGATTAATGAAGTTGTTTAGAAAGTATGTTGCCAATCGAGAATAATGGCTTGAGTGCCAAGGCGAAGCTCTTTTTGAGTTTCATCCGTACGGATGGGACGAAAAAAACCTACCCGTCCGGCAGGCCGGGCTGAAGTATTTGCTGCTCAATGTATTGTTTGTAGATGGTAAGATATATTTTTAAACAACTTCAATAAATAGATTTATAAAATTTTTAGAAAATGAGTCTTGAAGAACGTATCACAAAAGACATGAAAGAGGCGATGAAAGCCAAAGACAAGGTAAGCCTCAGAGGAATTCGCGCAATCAAAGCTGCTCTTTTATTAGCAAAAACAGATGGTAGTGGCGATGAAATGACAGATGAAAAAGAAATCAAATTGCTTCAAAAACTAGTGAAGCAAAGAAAAGACTCTTTAGACATTTTCAACAAACAAGGCCGCGATGATCTTGCGCAAACAGAAAAAGAAGAAATTGCCGTAATCGAAAAATATTTGCCGGAGCAATTAAGTGCAGAGGAATTAGAAGCCCTTATTAAAGGCATTATCGAAAAAACTGGAGCTAGTTCCATGAAAGATATGGGTAAAGTCATGGGCATGGCTTCTAAGCAATTAGCTGGAAAAGCCGATGGTAAAACCATATCTGGCGTTGTCAAAGCATTGCTTGGATAAATTATAAGCCGTTCGACGAAGTTTTGAACTTCGTCGAACGGAAGTTTGAAAAGCCAGTAGCTTTATTTTAATTTTGTGCGCATTAAGCAAAACGGCTATCTAGTCGATTTTTATTAAAACCAAATTGTAAGAGAATGAACACAGATTTTCTCGCAAAACTGGGCTTGAGCGCAACTAACGCAGGTACAAGTACTGGTTTGGAATCTACGGATTCAGGAAACTATATTGAATCATATTCTCCTGTAGATGGGCAGCTGATTGGAAAGGTGAGTGAAACGACTCCAGAAGAATATGAAGTAGTCATTCAAAAAGCACAAGAAGCTTTCAAAGTATGGCGTACGATTCCAGCTCCAAAACGTGGAGAAATTGTACGTCAGTATGGCGAGGCTTTGCGTAAGCATAAAGACGCATTAGGCCGCCTAGTTTCTTACGAAATGGGGAAAAGCCTTCAAGAAGGCTGGGGTGAAGTACAAGAAATGATTGATATCTGTGACTTCGCTGTTGGTCTTTCTCGACAGTTATATGGTCTTACGATGCACTCAGAGCGTCCTTCTCACCGTATGTATGAGCAGTGGCATCCACTTGGTATCGTAGGTATCATTTCTGCATTTAACTTCCCTGTAGCCGTTTGGTCTTGGAACTCTATGATCGCCCTTATTTGTGGTGATGTATGTGTTTGGAAAGCTTCTGAAAAGACGCCACTTTGTAGTGTGGCTTGTCAGAATATCCTTCACGAAGTGCTTAAAGCAAATGATGTTCCAGAAGGTATTTCTTGTATCATTAATGGTGATTACCGTGTTGGTGAAATGATGACGAAGGATACTCGTATTCCTCTAGTTTCTGCAACTGGTAGCTCTAGAATGGGTAAAATTGTTGGTGCAACCGTTGCGCAACGTTTAGGTCGTTCTTTATTAGAGTTAGGCGGAAACAATGCCATCATCGTTTCTGAAAATGCGGACCTTCAATTGGTATTAACAGGCGCTGTATTCGGTGCGGTTGGTACTGCAGGGCAGCGTTGTACAACGACACGTCGTCTAATTGTACATGAAAGCATGTACGATACCGTAAAAGAAAAATTAGCAGCTGCATATCCTCAAATTCGCATTGGTAATCCATTGGATGAAAACAATCACATGGGGCCACTAATCGATAAGGATGCCGTAAATAACTACTTAAACTCTATCGAAAAAGCGAAAGCAGAAGGTGGTAAATTTTTAGTAGAAGGTGGCGTGTTAGAAGGTAAAGGTTATGAGAGTGGTTGCTACGTTAAGCCATGTATTGCGGAAGTAAAAAATGGATATAGTATCGTTCAGCATGAAACTTTTGCACCAATTTTATACTTAATTAAGTATAGTTCATTAGAAGAAGCTGTTCAGCTACAAAATGATGTACCACAAGGACTGTCTTCTTCTATCATGACAACGAATTTGCGTGAAGCAGAATATTTCCTTTCTGCTGCAGGTTCTGATTGTGGTATCGCCAATGTAAACATCGGTACAAGCGGTGCTGAAATCGGTGGTGCATTCGGTGGTGAAAAAGAAACAGGTGGTGGACGTGAGTCTGGCTCAGATGCATGGAAAGCATACATGCGCCGCCAAACCAATACGATCAACTACAGCACAGAGTTGCCATTAGCACAAGGTATTAAGTTTGATTTCTAATATAAATTAGTATTGTTATATACTGAGCTCTTTGGGCAAATTGCTCAAAGAGCTTTTATTTTTGTACTTTAAGAACATCACCTCATAGCTATTCAAACTAAAACAATGAAACCAATCAACTTCCTGCTCCTCAGCATCACTTGCTTATTTGTTGCTTGTCAGCAAAATAATATCCCAGCTCCAAATGTACCATTGTGAATGGGCCGTAGAATTAATGCCTATTGTTCAAGATACTTGCTTTCAGTCGTTCAGCCCCAGAATGCAAAAACGTGGGATATAGAAGGGCTGGTATCCCTCTAGGCGATGGCAAGCATTTCCTCCAAATTCGAGAAGAGTTCTTCTTCAACGAAAATGGCGAGTATCGCCTCCGCAATGACATCATTCGGTATGATATGGAGACGGGCTTGGAGGAGTTGATTGTTTTGGAGTAGTAAGAAGGAAGTATAAATGGCTTTTGCGTTTAGTGATTAGTTGTGGGCAAGGGGGTCTTGGCAAAACCAAATAATTTGTTGTTAAAATCTTTAATTTAGTTTAAATTGCAATAAAATGTTGCAACTATGGATTTAATCATAAAAGAAAGAACTTTAAAGTCAGCAGAAATATCAGCAAATGATCTATTAATCGAAATCGCCGTTTATTTATATGATTCAGGTAGATTTTCTATTGGTCAAGCAAAGAATCTAGTAGATATGGATCATCTCTCTTTCCAAAAAGAACTTGCCAAGAGAGATATCTATATAAAATACGATGAAAATGACCTAGATACAGATTTAAAAAATCTAAAAATATTTCATCAAAAAAAGGCATCCTAATAAACACTCAAACCTCTTAAATTAATTTTAGACAATGATTATTATCAGTGATACCTCTATTATCACCAACTTGATACAAGTTGGCCAATTAGAGTTACTTGAAAAATTGTTTAATGAAATAATTATCCCTCAAAAGGTAAGTGAAGAATTGTTAAGATCTTCAGGAAGAGAAAACTTGTTTGAAAAATATAATTGGATAAATATTCAAGAAATCACTAATAAGAATCTTTATGACCAACTTTTAAAACGAGTTGATCCTGGTGAAGCAGAATCGATTGTCCTAGCTATAGAATTAAAAGCTGATTTATTATTAATTGATGAACGAAAGGGAAGACAAGTTGCAGAAGAATATGGAATAGTTATTACTGGTTTAATTGGAGTTTTGATAAATGCTAAAGAGCAAGGTTTTTTAGAAAAAATCAAACCCATTTTAGATAAGTTAATTTATGAAATAGGTTTTAGAATTAGTCCGAGATTATACCAACAAGTTTTAAAAATGGTAAACGAATAAAATCAAGCTCCCCTTCCCACAACATTGCAGCAAGCGTCAATGGCCTCTAATAAATCAGCTAATTTAAACTCTCAAACCGATAGATATTGGCTCTTACTATCAAAACAAAAAGAGGTCACTACGTCGCTGCTTAACCGGTAGAGATCATTTCTGCTTTGATATCCAATTCTGCAGATTCAAAGGTAAAACATAGCATTAGATACTATTTACTTAGGTTCTGGAACTTTTAGCAATCCCTTCGATAATGAAATAGCGATTAATGGTTTTTCCTCTTCAGGAAGAAAACAATTGTTCATTTAAAATATCTCAAACCAAACCATTTCTAGCTCTTATGACATAGAGCATGAAGAGTTTTTTGAAAAATCTTATTCTTCAAATTGGGTAAATGACGGCCAACTACTTGTATCGAATAGTCCAGAAGTCTTAGGTCGATTCCATATTGAGAGTCTAGATATAGATATTTTCTTCGATTGTTCAGCCCCAGAATGAAAAAACGTGGGATATAGAAGGGCTGGTATCCCTCTAGGCGATGGCAAGCATTTCCTCCAAATTCGAGAAGAGTTCTTCTTCAACGAAGAGGGCAAGTATCGCCTCCGCAATGACATCATTCGGTATGATATGGAGACAGGCTTGGAGGAGTTGATTGTTTTGGAGTAGTTAGCACAAAAGTAGAATTGCCCTAGGGCAATTCTACTTTTACCTTTAACCATTCATTCAATTGCTTTCTAATTTTTTCTTGATCTGCTCTTGAGAAGTTGCCTATGCGAGTAAAATGGGAACCTCCTTCTAGATCCATGCGAAGCATATCTGCTCCTTCTTTTGGCTGATAGCCACAAGCCGTCCAAGGATCAATAGCTCCATAAATTAGCAGTACTCTCTTTCCCTTTTTATCTAAGTAATCAACAACAGGCTGTAGATATGGCTTATAGGCCAAATCTGCATTTAATGGGCCGAATGTACGATTGGAATATTCTTTTTGCGAAAGCAAATCAGCTACATGATCAGTAATAAAACCATAATACCCCAACTCTGTCATGAACTGATAGAAAGCTGGTTTATAGTACTCATAAGTAGCATCACTGTAAAAACTAAAACTCACCACCTTATCCAAATAGGTAAAAATAGCATCGGTCGTTGCTTCTCGCCCGGGCACTTCCGCACACTTACCACCCCACTGCCAAAAAGAAAAAGTAAATTCTAAAGCAGCAAATTCCAAAGCACGTTCAAAACCTATAGAGTATTTCATTTTGTCTTTCTTTGCCTGCGCTTCAAGCATAGGAAGCAATTCTTTCTTGCGCTCCAAAACCATTTTCTGAAAGTCAAATAGCTTTTCTTTACATGCCACACTACCCATATTTTTGATGTGTTTATCGGTACGCTCATCTTCTTGGGCTAGTGCCAAAGGCGCTACATAAGGCACCGCTACTTTGACATCTTTTGGGTACTTACTTTTGTAAATCATGGTAGTTGTTCCGCCTTTACTGATACCAGTAGAAACCCATTTTTTCTTATAAATCTTCTTGAAAATTTTATTCAAACGATGTAAGTCTTCAATAGCTTGATCATTCTTGAGGTAAGACCAATTGATTGAATCTGGAACAGAAGCGCCAAAGAAGCGATATTCTACAATTAGCTGATTAGAATTGAGCATTCGCGAAAGCTCATAAGTGCGATCCCTTGCAGCATAACCTTCCGTCACAAAAACCATAGGTGCTTTCACATCTTTATGATAAAGGAAAAGACGTTGCTGAAAAGTACCTGCACTTTTATCGTTATGATCGAGTGGTTGTTCAATCATAATTTCAAAAACAGCATTAAAATGATCTTTGGTTTCTAGTTTTTTGATTTGAGCGTTGGGCAGTTTCTTTTTAAGAATTTGCTCAATATTTTTTTCTGCTGCATGACTGGAAATAAAAATGAAAAAACAGCTGCATAATAATATCAGTCGCTTCATGTCACTAGATTTTGCTGTATTATTTGATGGAGTTCTTGCTCCTGTGCTAAGATAGAACGATATAAGGCTAATTGATTATTGGCTCGGAAAAGATTTTGATCAGGATAAGACGTTTTGTAATAATGATTATCATCCAAAAAGTCGGTTAAAAAGCGCATCGTTTGCTCCAAAACGATCCATTTCACACCATCCAATAGGTGATTTTGTTCTACCTCCGTTAGTAAATGTTGAACTGCTGGTAAAAAGCCTTTGCAACAAGCTTCAAAAAAATCTGGCCTTAAAAATATTTTATCCAAATCTTTTTCTTCTTCGCTTGCACTTGAGCAAGCGGTCCGAACCATATCACCAAAATCAGTCAAAATACTCCCCACCATAATAGTATCCCAATCAATCATACATAATGCTTCATGACTGGTTTGATCAAATAAAACATTCGATATTTTAGGATCATTATGCACGACCCATTTGGGTAAGGATAGCTCTTGAATTTCTTTAAAAAGCGGATAATATTGGCGAATAGCCAAGATACTTTTGCCGGCCTTTTTACGTAAGTCTAAACTAGATCGGCCTACTACTTGGTCAAAAACTGCATAACGATTAATGCTATTATGAAAACCAGTAATCGTATCCTGAATACGGCTCGTGTTTAAGCCTTTCAAGGCAGCCAAAAACCGTCCAAGCATATTTGCCGCAGCTTCGGCCTGACCGATCGTAGTTACGACATCTGGTGCATAGCTATTCGGAATATAAGGCAAAACTCGCCAAAAAGCACCTTCTAGATCTTGGGCATAGCAAGCCCCTTGCTTATTAAAAAGTGGAAATAAAATATGAGGTAAATCACTATTCCGCTGCAAATATTCTGCAACAGTGACCATATTTTGCATCAGTACTTCAGGTGTACGAAAGACATCTCGATTAATTTTCTGTAAAATATACTCCCTCCCATTTGCTGAAAAGCAGAAGGTATCATTGATGTGACCTTGACTCAATACCTTAAAAACAGGCGAAGTAGATACATCAAAAAACTGTGCTATTACATAATCGAGATGCCTAAAATTCATAGCGTAATTTATGCCCAAAGATTGGATGGGTACTTTCCTTCAAAAGCAAATTGATGGAAAGCGTTTTGTACCGTTTCTTTATCTTCTTGATAAGTTACACCATACCATTTTTCATCACTTGAAAGTACTTTCAACTTCACTGCTCCTGTACTAATTAAATGATTTACCACTAATGGAATATAAAATTCTGCTCTTGGATTTTCTTGGTTATTCGCCACAAAATCTACAAACATACTTCGAATCGTTTCAAAAATAGATGGATGAAAGCCCCAAAGATTCATCGACACCAACGAATGCTCATCCAATTCCATTGGACTGCCATCTACCTCACAAGTCACCTTGCTACCATCTACTCTTTGCACTTTCATGCGCTCTACTACATCTGTCAAATAGCCTTCTGCATCCATTTCGCATACCCCCCTTGATACAGTTCCATTATCCGAAAGAGTATTCTTTAATACATAGCCCACCATAGCGTTATGATCAGGAGTAGCTTCATGGATAAGAAAATCAGCAATAGACTTAAATGCATCTTCGCCATAATAATCATCTGCGTTAATCACAACAAATGGTTCGTTCACTACGTTTTGAGCTACTAATACTGCATGAGCTGTTCCCCATGGTTTTTCTCTTGGCGGGAAATGATCAATTCCCTTGATGGGGGTTTCAAATTCTTGAAAAGCATAAACCACTTCAATTTGATCTTGAAATTTGTTGGCAAATTTTTCTTTGAACGCTTCTTCTATGCTTTCGCGAATGACAAATACCACTTTGCCGAAGCCCGCACGGATGGCATCATAAATAGAATATTCAATGATTGCTTCACCACTTGGGCCAATGCCATCTACTTGTTTTAGTCCTCCATAACGGCTGCCCATTCCGGCAGCTAAAATTAATAAGGTAGGTTTCATTTTTTATTCTGGTTGTTAGTTGTTGGTTCTTTATTGCGAATGGTTAGTTACAACTATTAATTAACAATCACTAACCGACAACTAAATTAATATTCATCACTTAACGCAAATGTATTTTTTCTTGTAACCCATCTTCCTCTTGTAAAATCAGGGAAAGCCATTGGTGCACTGCCCATTGCAATGGATTGCTCTGATAATGGCGTGATGGCAAGCCAAGTTGCAGCATCGTATACATCAATTGGTGGGGCTTCGTTCTGCTTCGCACATTCCACAAAAGCATTCAATAAGAAGAAATCCATTCCACCATGCCCTGCACCCACTGCTTTTTGCTCTAAGCGCTTCCATAATGGATGATCATGCTTTTTCAAATAGTCATCTGCAGATTCCCAGCGGTGTGACGCTGTCGTACCTTCAATATGTAATGATTTATTGACATCCATCCAAAGTCCCTTTGTTCCTTGTACTCGGAAAGCCAATGAATAAGGACGTGGCAAATTGGTATCATGGTGCAATACAATTGTTTCTCCGTTATTTGCCTTAATCATAGTGGTCACCTTATCGCCTAATTTGAATTCTACTTTTGCGTTAGGATGATTCGGGCCTCCTTTAGGATGATTTACAATGTACTCATGTAAACCTCTCGACTTAGAAGCCATTGAAGTCAAATACAAAAATCGATTGCCTCTATTGATATCAATATAATTCGCCACAGGACCAATGCCATGCGTTGGGTAAAGTTCGCCATTGCGGTGTACAGAGTGATGTGTACGCCATTTGGCTTCACTAAATGCTTTCTCACCAAATTCTACTCCACTACCATAAGGAGTAGTCCCATTATTAAATTTCACTCCGCGTAGATCGTGCTGATAACCACATTCTAAGTGAATTAACTCTCCAAACATCTCTTGCCGCACCATATTCAAAATAGCCATTACATCTCTTCGGTAACATACATTTTCTAAGAAGAATAAATGACTACCCGTTGCCTCCTGCGTATTGACCAATTGCCAACATTCATCCACGGAAAAACCTCCACTCACTTCCATCCCTACATACTTTCCTGCTTTCATCGCTGCCACCGCCATTTCGGTGTGCCAGCGCCAAGGCGTAGCGATGATTACAGCATCAATACTTTCATCTTTGAGCATTTCTAGATATCCTCGTTCCCCATCTCTATACACTTTAGGTGCTTGTCCTCCTTTTTTC
>JAKVCU010000120.1 GCA_022448955.1 Saprospiraceae bacterium | reverse complement strand
TGGGCGGAGCCTATTATATTTTATAATATTATATCATAATCCTGGCTTCCTAGACTCTGGCGGTAACCCGCGCCGTAACAACCATGTAGTCAAACACAAAAATTGTAATTCATCTTGTTTTTGATGCTTATGGGACGCTTTTTAATGTCCAATCGATCCAAGCTTACTTAGTATCGCATTTTGGTGCAAATGCATCTGCAATAGGGGCGATTTGGCGTCAAAAACAATTAGAATATACTTGGTTAAGGAGTTTGATGAATCGTTACAAGCATTTTGATGCGCTGACAATGGATGCCTTAGCCTTTGCATGTGAAAAGCAAGGACAGCTGCTTTCAGCGAAGGCAAAAAAAGATTTGATGGAAGCATATAAGGCCTTAGATGTTTTTCCTGAAGTGCCAAATACTTTGTCTAGTTTACGAGCAAACTGTAAGCTCGGGATTCTTTCCAATGCCAATCATCGCTTACTGCAAGCCGCAGTGCAATACAATAAGATTGAAACCTACTTTGATGCCATTATGAGTGCGGAGGAAGTAGGTCAATTTAAAACAATGCCCGTTGTATATGACTTAGCTATCCGAAAAATGAAGCTATCTCCAGAAGAAATGGCTTTCGTATCTTCTAATACTTGGGATGTGGCTGGGGCCAAATCTTTTGGCTTGAAGGTAATTTGGGTACGAAGGAATAATGCGGTCATTGAGAAACTAGATTTCCCTCCTGATTACCAAGTGGATAATCTGGGCCAAATCAAGGAGTTATTCTTTTAGAGTACGCTTCTTTTGTTTATTCAGAGAAATAAAGAGTACACCACTAATTACCAGTAAAGTTCCTATCCACTGGAGAATTCCTAATCGTTCATCCAAGAAAATATAGGCTAGGATAATAGTCGATATGGGGCCAATACTTCCAATAATACTGGCATTACTAGAACCGATGATTCGAATTCCTTCGCCAATCATAAAAGAGGGAATGACTGTCGCTAGAGTAGCCATTAGAAAGGCAAAAAGGTATACTTGCCATGCAAATCCAAACCATTCAAACCCATTAGCAATCCCATTATGTAAAAAAATCGTTAAGGCGGCGGCAATCATTGAGATGGAAGTATATCTAATAGTCCCTATTCTTGGTAGTAATCTTCCACTGCCTACTAAATAAGAGGCATAGGCAATAGCACATGCAAAAACTAGAGATGCTCCAAGAATAAAGTTCTTCTGATTAGAAGTTTGCATATTTTCTGCGAAAGCCAACCCAATGCCTAAGTAAGTTAAAATAAGCGCTGTAAGCTGCGTTTTATTAATTTTTTCGCCGAAAAATATCCAAATAATAAGGACGACTATAGTGGGATAGGTAAATAATATAAGGCGTTCAAAACCAGCTGAGATATATTGTAAACCTAAAAAATCTAGCATACTAGCCACGTAAAAGCCTGTAATACCTAAAAGGATCATTTGAGTCCAGTCTTTTCTGGATAATTGAAGGCCAATTGCTTTACTTTTTCGCTTTTCGCGAAAAGCGAAAAAAATATAAAACGGCATAGCAAATGCCATGCGTAGCGCCAGCAAAGAAGCGGAGTCTACTCCATATTGATAGGCTAGCTTGACAAGTACGGCCTTTGTAGAGAAAAAAACGGAACCAATAAATGTAATGGTTGCTGCCCAGTAGGGCGTATTGGTTATCGTCGGTTGATATGATTTCATATCGTTAAAGGTAGGAAGAATTTCTTCCTACCTTTTAACAAAGATGTATAAACTTACGATAGTTGACTAACGTAAGACTACTACTTTTTTACTAATAAGTTCATTATCGATTTTTATATTTAACCAGTATATCCCTTGCGGTAAATGGCTAAGGTTTAATAAGTTCTTATGCGTAGCAGCTTGTTGTATCACTCGCTGCCCTTTGCTATTTAAAAGCAATAATTGATCCCATGGATTTACAGTTGGTAAAGTAATGTGTAGTTCATTGCTAACTGGATTAGGATAAACGGCAAGCTTTGCTGAAGCATGATCAATCGATAGCGTAGGATGATCCGATTGCTCTTGATCTAAGGTATTAGTTGGTATAGCTGCCAGATTACCATTAGCAATATAAATGGTATAATCTTCGACTTCCCCATAGCCCAATGTTCCGCAAGCGTTGGGGGGGCTACCATATTTCATCCCAATTCTCATTCTTGTAAATCCGCTTGCTGTATTTGCAGGAAGGCTAATGATCCCATTAATGGTGCTATTGCTTAATGTATTTGAAAAAATCAGCTCTCCAGCATCATCAAAGTCTCCATCTTGGTTGGCGTCAAGCCAAATCCGCCATGATTCGTTAAACGCACTGTTGGTATATCCAGGTTCTAAAATTACGTGATAGTTGTTTCCAATATTCATAGCAATAGTAGAAGAGGTAAAGTCACCATAGCCACCATCATTTCCACTTATATTGGAATAATTTCCTATAGCAACACTTTCAATCCATTCGTAGGCAGTACTTGTTCCTGTTGCAGTACAATAATTACCACCAACATCTAAGATCGTGAATGATTTTACGCTAGAGCAATCATTTATATCAAAAATTTGAACCTCATAATTCCCTGGGGCAAGGTTGCTAATATCTTCTTCAAATTGTCCATTGTTCCAGATATAAGAATAAGGTGGAGTTCCACCTGAAACGGTAAGATCAATCATACCATTGTTATCTGAGGCATCAGTTATTTGCGCATCGATATCGATACCATTAGGGGCACCGATGTAATGATAACTGATTTGCTGGCAACCATTAGCATCCGTTACAGTTAAAAAATACCACCCTTTACCTATATTTTCGATATAGTCTTCTGTACTAGCTGTACTCCAATTGAATGAATAAGGCATGGTACCCCCTGCAACTTCTGCTTCAATATATCCATCTTTTGCATTATGACAACTTTCATTGATGGTCAGTGCACTTGTATTCAGACTTGGAGGATCTTGAATATTAATATACTCGACCTGTTCACATCCCAATGCGTCGACGATAGTCACGCTATAAGTACCAGCGGAAAGGCCATATATTCCTTGGCCAGATAAGCCCATATTCCAGTAGAAATGAACAGGCCATACGGCATTTTGTACTTGAATAAAGGCGGAACCACTTTGTTCTCCTTGGCAATTAGGATGATTAATCTGTGAACTCACTTGCATGTCACTTCCTGTCGTTATATTTTTAGAAGCTGTAATTTGACATCCATTAGCATCCGTAACAGTCAATGAGTAGTTACCTGCTTCCACATTGGATAAGGTGATGGTATTCATTCCATTATTCCATTGGTAATTATAAGGAGGTGTACCTCCTGTAACTTGGGCGTTTAGGCTGCCTCCAGTCCCTATACAATTGATCGGACTAGCATCTATATGTACTTCAAGTGCAAGGGGTTGTAGAATGTTTAATGATTGAATCAATTGTTGTTGTCCATCAGATATGGTGACAGTATAAACACCTGCATTTAGATTATTAGCATAATGGCCTTGCTGGCCATCTGACCATATGTAAGTGTAGTTCCCCGAGCCACCATTTGCTTGAATTAATCCAGAACCAGTAGATTCTCCATAGCAATTCACATCATTCTTTTGAACAATCGTAGCTACAAGTGGGTCTTGACTGGCGTCAAGGCAGAATTCATAATTGATGAAAGAATTGAACGAACTTCCAGAAGTGATGATCTGGCCACCCCATTGACTTAATTTATAAAATCCGCTTCCATTGGTACAGCATAGTCCATTTGCTCCAGTGTCATACAGCCATAAGTCATAACAGCCTTCTGGTAAACAAATACTTTCTAGGATGGTGCTATTGGGTTGTACGCTAGAGTCAGCGCCACCACTCATAACAATAGAATTAAATTCATCTCTGATCTCCCATGAGGTTTCTTGTGGAGTATTATCAAAATTAATCTCTAGTTGAACCGTGTAGCCACAGCTTTGATGGATGTACTGTTTTGCTTTCGTTCTTCTGCTCTTGATGAGATTTCCTTTTTTGGCAATGATGCTTATCCAATGTTCATTATCAATATTAGTATTAAAGATGAAAGAATTTTCAGTACTAGTTCCCACATATTCCATATACTGAGCACCAAGCATATAAATATCATATTCATCGGCTTCTGGTATTTGATTCCAATGGATACGGGCCTGTGTAGGGCTCAACGATTGAATATCAAAAGAAGGTTGTCTTAATACACTAAAATAGGTGTCCGTTTGACTAATTTGATTATTTCTCCGCACTCTGATTTTGTAAGCACCTGAAAGATAAGAAGGGACATTCCAATAAAGTGATCGTTGATGACTTGGAATATTTTGCTCAATGATCTGCCAAGAATTAGAGTTGTTTTCTGCCCATTCTACTGTGAAATTTCCATCCATTTCACTAGCATCCCAATGTATTCTAATTTCATCATCTGGAACAAGGGACTCGCCTCCTACAGGATAGGTGATTTCAAGCTCAGTTGTATCAAAACAATAAACAATGAAAAAATTCTGAGGGCCCTGGGAGATTTGATGACCGTTAACCTTTATCTGGAAATTTCCAGCACTTGGATTTTTTAGTGTAATTTGCTCCATATTATTTACACGATCTATACCTCGTACTGCAGGCTGAGTTAGGCTATCTATGTGTGGATATGCGCTTAAAGTCCAAGGAAGTAGAGGGCTGCCATTATTTTGGATTATTTTCAGGTCCAGATCATTTACTAATGCTTTGGAAGCTAAGACAGAGCCTGCAGGATCGTTCCAATAAAGCATTACCTTCATTTCTTTCACGCCTTGAGGTACACTAAGGTTATAAAATTTATTATTACCATCAGTAATATTTCCTGTGATAAACTGGCTATTTTTTAAGACATCTAATGCCCTAGCTGCATGGACTTGCCCCCATCCATATTCATAGTCAGGCCCTGGCCTGCCCAAATCAGTAGCTGTATTGAGGAGTGTTGCTTTGATCAAGCCCGAAGCAGGTATGCTTTCATAGGTTTCTTCATAGGCTTGATAAAGGCAAGCTGCAATTCCAGCAACAGTAGGTGCTGCTGCTGAGGTTCCACTTCCCTTTTGCTGGCTGTTATTTGAGCCTGTCGTTTTTTGTCCTTGGCCGCTTGCACTGATATCTGGTTTGATTCTTTGGTCAGCTGTAGGCCCTCTACTACTAGCAGAGTGAATTTGTCCATCTAAAGTTAAATTACCCACAGCTATAGCTGCTTTAGAAGACTTACGACCTCCTGTAATATTACCAAATCGTTTTCCATTTTCGTCAATGACTTGTCCATAAGTTGCATTGCAAGCACTACTGGCACTATTCCCAGCAGAGAAGACATGTAATAATTCCTCATGATTATAAACTTGTGCATCTAATTCGCTGGCATAATGTGTGTAATACCCTCCACAATCTTCAAGATAAGAGGTAGATGTAATCATGATGCGTTCTTCCTGCAGATTAGTTGGTGCCTCATTGATATGAGGATAATCGCCGATGAAATAAAGCTTTATGTGTGATCCAGGTGCCATTCCGATATCGAGTGGATCTAGGTTGCCCGCACCGATTGCTAATCCAACGGTCATTTCGCCATGGTTGCCAAAGTCATTATTCAATAATTGAGTAATTCGACCTTTAAAATCAATATGATTTACGACACCATCATCTGCAATAGCAATACCAATTCCTTGGCCGTCATAACCTAATTCAGGCTGATTGTGGAGTAGATTGAGACGATGTAATGTCCGGCCCCCAATACCATCAGGTACAGGCGTAGGCATCTTAGGTTCGATATAAAAAACATCTTTCAGCAGAGCAAGATTTTCCAAGCTATCCATAGGGATAGATACTTGTAAGTGCGTAGCACTTATGTGAAGTACTTCCAAACCCTGAATAAGACTAAGTGATTGTTGAAGTTGCTCCGTTTCATGATTGGGAAAAGGCCAAACATTCACATATAGTTGGCCTTTTGCGTAAGCATGATCAGGGAATATGCCTTGTCTAAGCCTTTTAGAAAGCTTAAAGCTAGCTGAAAATGGAAGTACTCCTTCCAAAGGGAGTTGCTGAAAGTCAGCTGGTGAAGTGAGTTGGAATAAATAAATACGATGAGCTATGGCTTCCACCATGAGCATTCCTTGCTGTTCAAATGAGTCTTGTTGAGTAGCTGTTGGGAGTTGCTCCAGCTTTACAATAGCATGGAATGAGCTTTCAGATTCTGTAATATTCCATTCATAGCTTTGAGCCTGTTGGACAGACATCCAGTTGTTTGTATTTTCTAAACCGATACTTTGTGATTGTAGGTCACATACAATCAGAACAGTTGTAAATATGAAAACAAGTTCAAAGTACCAGAAACAATGGAAGAGTGTTGTTCTCTGCATTTTGCGTAAATTTTGTTTCTGTTAATCCGACCTCCCTACTATTTGTAGTTTGGTTTATTTTATTATTTGCACGTAGTCTAATTTAAATTTCTTATACATCTTAGTCTTGAATGCAGATATACACATGAATGAATAATGATGAGATTATACTATTCATTCTCATGGTTGGAGATTTAGATATACTTTCTTAGAGGAGCTGTGATTTTCTTAAATGAGATACAAATATATATGAAATATTCAATTTTCCAAAACATGCAATTAAGTGCATGTTTAAATATTCTAATGCTTGAAGACCAATGCTTTGAGAACTATGCTGTCCGATTGGATCAGTCACTTCTCGCTAAGCTCCATCACGAAGCCTTAGCCAGAACCCTACCTTTACCGGTAGGCAGACTCAAATCATTGATTCTCCCTTTGAACAAAATTTGAATATACTCTAAGCTATTCTCATAAGTAGTTTGCCCGAAACCGTGCCTGCAGGAAGGCTGGAATTGGTACAAGCAATTTTGCTTAGCTCTTACTTGTAGAGCAACGTCTTTGTTTTTATTATATAATTCTCCAATAATTAGTTAGAAAAAGGTGAAAAAGCTTTAACTTATTACTACAATAAAATAAAAAAAAACGCGTCTAAAATAGAAATAAAAATCAGGTAGCTAGTATTCTAATACTTTCCATAACAATCGGTAAGAAATCAATATTATTTTAAGCGGTTCTAAAAGAAGAATCCAAAACCCATAAATCAATTCATTATGCAAATGGCATTTAACATGACCTTACACTACGCCTTACATTTTTATTCAAGTAAATCTTCAAACCCCAAAATTGGAACAGAAGATGTAGTTGGATTCTAGGTCTATCCATTCTTTAACTTTTGTAGAAGCCACTCTTTATTGGCGATCTGCGTAGTTTGGGTCAAGCGTTCAATTAATTTATTGTGCGCTTGACCTTTCCATTTATGCAGGTATTTAATTTTTACCATTTGGCGTAATAATTTTACAAATGATAAATGTACTTCCACTTGGTATTGACCTATTGTTTTACTTCTTCTAAGGAATTTTTCATAGGATTTTGACTGTGCTACAAATAGATGAAATAGAGAATAGTCAGTGCAAAATTTTTCGTATAACGCTCTCAACATAAGGGTTTTAGCTCTTAAGTAGTAGTAGTTGTTGGTAAAATCAAAATCGATGATAAGTTGAATAGTTTGATCGAATTCTTTTCGACTATAGTGTAAGAACCCATAACAAAGTGTTCGTACTGCTTCCCGCAGTATTGGGTCCAGAAGATGTTGATATTCTAAAATGAATTGCTCTACCCATTGATGTGCTTGGTTTCGAATACCAATGGCTACAATATTGGTAAAAGTGGTATCTGTTATTCGATTTTTTTCAAGGAGTAAGCCATTTCGCAGTCCTAATTGATATAATTCAAACACCTGAGCTAGAAAGGCTTGATTTCCTTGGTTAGTTTGCCAAATGGCATAATTGAGTAGGTGTTGAAGTCCATAAAGCAGAAAGGAAAATTCGAATTTATGTTGATGATTAAATAGGATGTTGTAAATCATTCTATACGTAGATTCCTTCCTTAATTCTTGTAATTCTAGTATAGATTGATAAACTTGAAGTACTGTACTATCCTCTAATAATACCTTAGGATATTCATTTGATTTTATGGAATCCAGCATCCAAATATGATACTTTCGATTGAGTACTTTTTCACGAGCTCTCATTTCACTTCCGTACTTATATTTCCCAAGGATATAGAAGGCATCCAAGTATTCCATAGTTTTTAATATGCCATCCTCATCCATATCAAATTTATTGGTATCGGGATGGAAAAAATATGAGGATTGGAGTTTCCATAATGAAAGGTAATCATTGATATCCTTAAATGCTTTTTGTTGATAATGATTGATTAAGGTATGAGTCTGATTTTCAAAAAAATGATATAAGCCTCTTTCACCATAAATTTTTTGGAGTATTTGTTTTTTTAGTAAATCTTGGCTTTTTAAATAATTTTGTATCAGCAATTCTTCGATATGGCGATTTAACTCCGTCATTAATTTTCTAAGCAGTATATCTTTGTAAGGCTTATCAGGATAAAGTATTGGGAATATTATTTTCTTATCTAAATCGCTAGATTCCCAATTATCGAAGTAATTTGAAATGTATTGATAGAGTTTTAGTAGTAATGGATTTTTAGCAAATAAAGGATGGTTGAGTTGTTTGCCTAATTGCATTAACTCTTTTTTAGATAAAGTTTTAAACAGCTTTATCATTTTACTTTTGTGCATGGAAAGGTGCTTTGCTGAATAGGAAAAATATTTTCATTGATTTATCGCAAAATATGCTGATAAAGGTATTACATTTTTTTATTTTTTGTTGCTTTAATTAGTTGTATATTAATTGAATAGAAATCAGTTGATCGTTTTGTATCTAGTTTTACTAGGTACAAAAAGAAATATTTGTACCTGATTGATACTAATATTTGATATACTTTTACAAAAAAATATAGGGTAATAGCAAGGAGCAAATCTCGTCTCCACAAACCGAGGTCTGTAGGCCGTTATTAAATTTAAAAATATAACAATTGTTACTGGTGCACTTCAGATAAATAGTTCGCATGATCAATAGGTTTAATTTTTTCATCAAACCTTTATAATAGTAGTTTTACTAAGGATTTGTCAAGTAGGCAACTTTTTCAGCAGACCCTTGATTGTCAAAAATTTATCCTTCAAAAATAGGATAAATAAAAGATTAGGTAGTTAGGCTAAAACCTGTCAGCCTCTGGCTGAAAATGGTACAATAAAATTCAGCCATAGGCAGACAGTTTTTAGCGTCCCTTCAAAAAACATGCGTAACTTTCCTATCGTCAGTTACTTATAATTTTTGAAGGGATAATTTTATTATACAAGCAATTTTGACTAGCCGCTTAAGGATGGTCTTTTACATAGAAAATCAACACCTAAAACCTATCTCTTTGATGTTAGTTAGCCCCTTCACCCTGTATAGTAGGGAAGGGGCTTTATCTTTTATCTAACTAAGGTAAGGTCACCTTTAAACATTAATACTTCACCATCAATAAATTCAATTTCGGCCAAGAAGACATATACACCTGTATTCATTTCACGTGATCGATGAACTCCATTCCAACCATAGGAAGAGTCATTAGGCTGAAAATCATACACTTCAAACATTGTCTCCCCCCAACGATTGAAAACAAGAAAACTATTTACTTTTGTAACATCATCTCCAGCAAAAATCATAAATATATCGTTCTGTCCATCGTTATTTGGAGAGAAGACATTTGGAATGTAGACTTCTCTTGGCTTCTCTACAAAGATCTGAATATCATCAGTTGCTGTACACCCATTTACATCTGTTACTGTAACAGAATACGTACTCGTACTAAATGGTACTAAAGAAGGGTTGGGACAATTCATGCAAGCAGAATTTGGTACAAAGCTCCATTCGAACGAATCGACTGGATAGGAGCTTAAAGCATTTAAACGAAGGCTATCTCCTAGTTTAATTAAAATATCTTCCCCTAAATCAACTATCAATTCTTCTGGCTGCTGAATGAATGCTTCCTCTTCCCACATGCATCCATTTGCATCTTGAATAGCAATCAAATGGCTACCAATACCTAGCTGGTCGAATACATTGTTATTACTGAACGGTAGCCCATCTACGCTATAAACATATGGAGCTACTCCACCTCCTGGATTTTCAATTGTAATGATTCCTTCTGCATCTCCATAACAATCAGGATCTATTGTGGAGATATCTCCTTCCAAAGGCATAGGTGCTGTAAGTGAAGCTTCTGCTACACTTTCACAGCCATTTTGATCTGTAATCGTAACATAGTAGTTTCCAGCAGCCAAACCACTTGCAACAGCAGAGGTCTCGCCATGATTCCATAGATAGGTGTAGGGCGGCGTCCCACCATTTGCGAAAGCAGTCGCTACACCATCACTCTCCCCAAAACAACTTGTGTTGTAAATATCATAGGTGAGTAAATCAGTATAAGCCAATATGATTTCTGGCTGTGTTACTTCGACTATAAAATCAATAATAACACCATAATAGTCAGTTACCCTAATATTGTACATACCTGCCGTAAGTCCTGAAATTGACTCATTCTGGTCATTTGCATTTAGCTCTCCTGTACCGTTCATACTATCATCCGTAGCTTCCCAAGAATAAGTGTATGGAGGTACGCCTTCGGTCATTGCAAAACTGATACTACCATCTGCTTCGCCATAACAACTAGCTGAATTCTCTGCACTTGCATAAGATAATTCACATGGGTGAGTCGTTAAATTCAGTTGGACGATACTATCACAAGCTGCTATAGATTGAAGCGCAATAGTATAGGTTCCTGTTTGGTTAAAGGAGTTGGGACCTACTTCATAAATTTCATCATTGCAAATGAGCTCATCTAAGAATACTTCATAAACATCATTCACAATTAATGATAAATAAACAAAGCTATCACAACCGACACTAGAAGTCATAATATTCATGTAGTCCCCAGAAGTAGAATAGGATGAATTACCTACTTGATAAGTTTCGCCTGCACAAATTTCTTCTACTAAAAAGGTTTCCTCTTGCTCAATTACAAAAAGATTTAAATAAACGATACTATCACAGCCAGTATATGCTTGTAAGATATTGGTGTAATCACCTGTTTGCGTATATGCGGTATTACCAATATTATAGATTTCTCCTTCGCAGATCGTTTCATCAAGCGTGGTGATAGGAATTTCAAATACGGTTAAATCCAGATAAATTGTACTGTCACATCCAGTACTTGCTGTAACGATATCTGTATATTCACCACTTAGAGTATAAGTAGAATTGGCTACGACAAAGGCCTCTCCATCACAAATGGCTTCTGTAAGGTAGGTTTCCTCTAAAGGGATAACTTCCAAGGCCAAATGGACAAAGCTATCACAAGCAGTTTCTTCAGAGGTTAACACCTCTAAATAGGTTCCAGTAGTTGTATATTGAGAAGTTCCAACTTCATAAATCTCACCCGCACAAATTTCTTCTACTAAGAAGGTTTCATTTATTGGCCTTACTGTCAAAGAAAGATTTATTATACTATCACAACCATTAGAAGCGGCTAGTACCTCTGTATAATTGCCACTCTGATCATAATTAGAATTGCCTACGGGGAAGCTGTTATCAAAACAAATAATTTCCTCTAAATTGGTTTCAATTAATGGATCGATCGTTAATTGTAAATGGACAATGCTATCACAGCCCGTATTTGCGGTTAAAACCTCTGTGAAGCTTCCGCTTTCGCTAAATAGCGTATCACCTACCTGATAGGTATCACCAAAACAGATGTTTTCTACTAAGTCCGTAACTGGAATTTCAAAAACGTTAAGGCTAAGATTTACGATACTATCGCAACCATTAGAAGAGATAAGAATATCTGAAAAAGTGCCAGAAGAAGTATAAGTAGATGTCCCTACAACAATTTCTTCACCTTCACAAATGAACTCAGATAAATCTGTAATAAAGATTTCGTTAACTTGTAGGTTTAAATTGATGATGCTGTCACAACCCGTATAGGCCGTTAATATTTCCTGATAACTCCCAGTTGTATTATATGATGTTGTGCCAATCATAAACGATTCTCCTTCACAAATTGATTCTTCCAAATCGGTAACAGGAATAGGATGAACAATCAGGTTTAAATTGACAATACTATCGCAGTTATCCGAGGAAGTAAATGTTTGGCTATAATTTCCACTATCTTCATAATCGACCACACCAATTTGGAAGCTTTCACCTTCACAAATTTCTTCATTCAGATTAGTCTCATAAAAATCTGTTACGGTTAAGTTTAAATTAATCGTACTATCACAATTATTTTGAGAAGGAAGAATAACTTGATAAGAACCTGTAGTAGTGAAGGTTTCTGTACCTACTACATATTCGCTTCCAATACAAATACTTTGAACGATATCGGTTACAGGATTTGGTGCAACAAATAAATCTAAACTTACAATACTATCACAGCCATTTACGGCCGTCAGTGTATCCACAAAAAATCCTGCAGTACTATAGGAAGAAGAGCCCACTTCATAAGAATCACCATCACAAATGAGTGCTTGTAGACTGGTACTAGGAACTTCCAATATGGTTAAATCTAGATTCACAATACTATCACACCCATTTGCTGCTGTTAGTATATCCTGAAAGTTTCCATCAGTACTGTAAGTAGATGATCCTATTTGGTAGGTTTCGCCCTCACAGATACTTTCTGTTAAATTGGTAAGTGGCACATCTAGGACAGTTAAATCTAGATTCACAATACTATCGCAGCCATTGACTGCCGTTAAAATGTCTTGGTAGCCGCCCTCTGAAGAATAAGTGGAAGGGCCAACTTGATAGCTTTCGCCCTCACAAATACTTTCTATTAAATTAGTAACCGGAACTTCCAATATGGTTAAATCTAGATTTACAATACTATCACAACCAGTTACTGTAGAGTTAAAGGTATTGGTAAAACTACCAGATTGATCATAAGTAAAAGGGCCAACTTGAAAGCTTTCGCCTTCACAAATACTTTCTATTAAATTAGTTTCCAGTATTGGATGGACAATTAAGTCTAAATAAAATGTACTGTCACAACCATCAGTAGTTACAAAATCATTTGAATAAAAACCAGTTTCTATGTATGTATTACTGCCAACAGAATAACTTTCGCCATCACATAGCTCTAATAATAGGGTGTCTCTAATGACATCTTCAATTACTAAGTTTAGGTTTACTGTACTATCACAGCCCAGATAACCTGCTAAGGTGTTGGAATAATAACCAGCTTCTGTATAAATATTGGTGCCTACTGTGTAGGATTGGCCCGTACAAATTGTAATATCTAAATCAGTAGGTATTATGTCTATTACAGTCAGGTCTAGATTCACAATACTATCACAACCACTTGCCGCATTTAAAGTTTCAGTGTAGTAGCCCGTCTGATCATAATCTGTATTACCAATCGTATACGTATCGTCTATACATATTTCAATTTCAAGATCAGTAACCGGGGTTTCAATAAGTTCTAGGTCTAAGGTGATTGTGCTATCACACCCATCCATTGCTTGTAAAACCACCAAATGTATTCCTTCACTATCGAAGTTTTCTGTACCTATTGAAAAGACATCACCTTCACAAATACTTTCATTTAAAGTAGTTGTAATTGCTGCATTTACTGTAAGGTTGAGTATGACAATACTGTCGCATCCATCTGTGCCAGTGAAGGTATTGCTATAAGTACCTGTATTGTTATAGGTATTATTCCCAACTGTAAAATCAGCTTCTGCACAAATGGTTTCATTTATTATAGTTTCCTCTAATGGCAATACATTAAGTGTGAGGTAAATAATACTATCACAACCGTTTCCGTCTGTTAATGTGTTTGTGTAATTGCCACTTGTTTCATAAGTGAACGTTCCAACTTGGAAGTTCTCGCCCTCACAAATTTCTTCATTCAGGAAGGTGGTATTCTCTGGTAGGACGGTCAGTTCAATAGTGACGGTGCTATCACAAGCTAAATCTGCAGATTGAAAAGTATGAGAGTAGGTTCCAGTAGTACTGATTTCTGCCCCCCCATGCAACATGGATTCTCCGTAACAAAGCTCTTGATAGATGGTGTCTAGCGGATCGTAGTAAACGTCGAGCACAACCTGAACTACACTATCGCAACCAAAAGCTGTTTCAAGTGTCTCCGCATAAGTGCCTGGCGCATCATAAAAAGCAAAGCCAAGCTCATAAAATTCACCTTCACAAATAGTAGCAAATTCTACTGCAGGTTCTGGAGTTTGGCCTACCCAGAGTAAGAAATTAATAATATGATCACAACCAAATTCATTAACATCGATGACCTGTTGAGGAATGCCTGAATCACTGGCATCAAAAAACTCTCCAGCCACTTCGATTCCGCCAGGAGGAATATCATCTTCACATACATATCTAACATCAACTTCTAGCGTAACTGGATTAACAATAATATCAAAATATATGGTACTATCACACCCGTCAACAGAGGTCAGTAGCTGACTTTGAGGACCTTCATCGAATGGACTATAAGGTTGATTATTGATGATTAATGGAGGATCATTTTGACATATTTCAAAAGGGCCTACCGTTTCTTCCAATACATCTAGCACAGTAATATCCACGGTAACTGGTTGAATACATTCTCCTGCACCAATATATTGAAAATCATAGGTCCCTGTTTCACTAAAAACATAGCCTTGATATTCAAATATTTCACCAAAGCAGAGCGTAACATCTCCTAGGTCTTCTAAAGGTAAAGGCCCAACATCTACTGTGATACAAGATTGTTCACCTTCACTACAAGGGTTTGAACCTGTAACACAGACTTCATAGGTACCATCTTCTGTGAAGATAATATCAGTAAATTGATCATAAGAAATGACGTTGCCGTCAAGGGTCCATTCATAAACACCAGCACCAAAAACATCAGCAAAATATGTAGCAGTACCTCCTGTACAAATTTGAGTAGGACCTTGTGGTTGAGCTGGGCCTGATACATCTGGTGGATCGGTAGAGCCTGCGACGACAGTAACATCGAAATCACAAATATCTCCGTCATAACCGTCTATCACTAAAAAGTATATTCCTCCAGGGGTAAGGTTATTGGCATTAAATGTTGAAGTGGAATTGGGCGTAATCTGATCTTCACAATTAGAAACCAATTGATAATTTTCACAATTAATCGTATTGTAAATTCCAATTTGTAGGCCACCATCTCCCGGATCCCCATTTACATCAATACAATTATAGACATAGATATCTAAAGTCAAATTTGTAGAACCTGCCACGAATCCTACCCATTGGGTGTTATGTAAGCCTGGTGCGCAAAAACCAGGAGGCGCTTCTCCTAAATCGGTAGCTTCATTATTATTAGTAAAACCATCCAATCCATCACAAAGAACACAAGCAGATGAACAGAAACTTGATAGCACATAACCACTTGGAGGACAGGAACTTGGTGGTGGAGGTGGTGGTTCTTGGGCTTTAGCTAAATCGTTTAGGAATAAGTAAATTACTAGTAGTAAATATCTTTTCATACAGCGAATGATTTGTGTTATGCCATTGAAGCAATTTTTATTTTTAGGGCTACAATTTTCTAATCGAGCTACTTAATACTTTAATCTAAATTCCTTAGTCTTTTGAGGGTGTCTTTTTATTCAGCACTGCGTTGCGTACTAGCCTTAATAGCTATGGTTATTAGGCTTCGCCGCGCCTTAAGCTGAGCAAAAATCAACTGGTTCAATTATAATGTACTTAATAAGAGAGTACAACATAAAAATTAGGTCTTTACTGATGCAAAATAGTAAGTAATCACTTGGGAATTTTCTATACTTCTGTATACCACAGTTTATTGACTAAGCAGTGTAGTATTATTTTGGAGAGCGCTATTCCATTTATAATCTGGTTATAAGGATGGAATTATTAGGCAAGATACAAATATACTTACAAGTGCTGCCTGAAGAAATCTTATTTGTATTCCATTAGTCATACAAAATGAGCTCTTGGATCAGTACGGTTTAGTTTGAACTTTGGTCAAAACCGAAAGCAGCCCGCATTTTATCATAAATAGCAGTATTTTCATAGATACCTCTAAACTGTTCTGCACTTGGGCCATATGCAAATACCGGGATCATAACACCCGTATGATAGTCAGAGGTAAAGCCCGGTTCGATTTTATCCATTGTACTGCCAGGATTAATGGCAAAACCTCCAGTTTCGTGGTCTGCGGTTACAATTACTAAGGTTTCGCCATCCTTTTTTGCGAAGTCTAATATGTCACCAATGGCTTTATCAAATTCAATCAGCTCAGTTATGATATAGTCACTATCATTAGCATGTCCACCCCAATCAATTTGTGAACCTTCAATCATTAAGAAGAATCCTTTATCAGAGTGTTCCTTTAAAAATTTCGGTGCTTTTTTTACTGCGGAGGTTAGATAGGAACGTCCTTGTCTTTGGGGTAGAGGCTCTGCATTAGCTGTTAGGTAAGCAAAGTTTTTGGATGAAATGGGATTAATTGTTCGAAAATCTTTATCAAAATAGGTATTAACCATATATCCCATGGATTTGAGCTCTTGCAATAGGTCACGGCCATCCTCTCTTGCATCAAAATATTTTTTACCGCCACCTACAAAGAAATCGATCTCTGTTTTCAGAAAATCTAGAGCGATAGACTCATACATTTTTCTTTTCTTGGCATGAGCAATGAAAGAAGCAGGTGTAGCATGAACAATAGAAGAGGTAGCAACTAATCCGGTTGCTAAGCCATATTCTTCCGCTTCTTCCAATATTGTTTTGACCGCTACCGTATCAGGGTCAACACCGACGGCGCCATTATATGTTTTTACTCCAGATGCGAAGGCGGTAGCACCTGCAGCAGAATCAGTGATTAGATTGTCGTAAGCATAGGATTTATGCAATCCAATGGATTTGAACTCCTCTAGGTTTAACTTATTTTTATTAGCATACATGCCTGCTGTGATTTGCGTCAGGCCCATCCCATCTCCGATCATGAGAATAATATTTTTAGGACGCTTAATTTCTGTTTTATTAGCAATTGGAGTTGGGCGCTTATTATAATCATCTGGTGTATTATTTCCTGTACTTGGATATTTTTTACAACCCATCAAGGTACAAATCATCAGGCAGAAAAGAACAGCGTTTTTCATGGCATTAATTCTTGTAGTTAGATAATCAACATATAATGCTTACCAGGAAGAGACTTCAGAATTCCACTAAATTCCATCTCCAATAATAAAGCGACCATTTCGCTATTCGTTTTTTTTGTGGCAAACATTAATTGGTCTATATGTAGACTTTCTTCTTGGCGCAACAAATCTACTATATATTTTTCGTCTTCCCCAAGATCGTAGAATAACTGTTTTTGAATAACAGTTGGCTTTTTTTCTTTGTTCCATCTCATTACGTACACTAAATCATTGACCGTTTCTATGAGTGAGGCTTGGTGAGATTTAATGAGCATATTACAACCCTTTGATTTGGTGTCATTTACCCTTCCGGGAAATGCAAATACATCTTTGTTATAGCCATTTGCCAGTTTTGCGCTAATGACAGATCCTCCTTTTACATTAGTTTCTATAACGATTAAAGCGTCACACATAGCAGCAATAATCCGATTTCTCATAGGGAAATGCTCTCTATCTGGGAGTGTTTTGGAGTGGAACTCTGTAAGTAAACCACCATTTTCGATCATTTTTTCTGCAACTCCTCTATGTGTAGCTGGATAAATCCTTTGCAAGCCATGGCCTAATACACCTACATTAGGTATGCCTAAATCAATACATTTGCGATGAGCACAAATATCTACGCCATAAGCTAATCCACTAACAATTAGTGGTTGGAAGGGACGGATTTGCTCTAAAAGCTGCTCACAATTAGCTATGCCTACTTTCGAAGGAGTGCGGGTTCCTACTATGGCAATCACACGTTCTGTGTTAAGTATTGTATCGCCCTTGAAATAGAGCATAACTGGTGCATCAGGGAATGGTTTGAGTCTTTCAGGATAGTTTTGATCCAAGTAAAAAAAGGTCTGAACGCCTGCTTTTTCGATAAACCGAAGCTCTTTTTCTGCCTGCTTCAATGCAGTTTTATTACAAATATGCTCTGCCATTATAGGACCAATGCCAGGGATCTTGAGCAATGACTTTTTAGTAGCTTCAAAGACAGCTCTCACACTGCCACAATAACTGATCAATTGTTTAGCTTTGACTGGACCAACCTTCTCAATAAAGGTAATTGCTAACTGGTATAGCAAATCTTCTGACATCTTTGTAATTTTATTTATTGCCTCAGCAACTATGAAACAAAGGCCAGAAAAGAGAAAAATGAAATATTTTGTGGAGATTTAGACGCAAGATTATAACTTATACTGCATATCTTTTATTTTTCTTTTAGCAGAAAAAATTCAAAAAGCAAACAAATGAGTGAAAAGAAAGGATCCTTACTCCCTAAGTTCGAAGTGATTATTATCGGTATCTTCTTTATAAGCTTTTTAACTTGGGCCGCTACTCGATGTAGTGCTACTAAGAAGAGTTATCAAGAAGAAATTGCACAGGATGCAATGGAAGAAATTGACCTGCCCATTGCTCCAGCTAGAGATACTACTCCAAAGGTAGTCGTAGAAAAAGTAAAAGAAAAAATCACACCACTTTATGCAACGGTTGATGGGGTAAATATAAGAGAGCGTCCACAATTAAATTCTAAAATAGTAAAACGGCTTCGTTTGTTCGATGAGGTAGGCTTTATGTTTGAAGTCACTGATTTTAAAGAAGAAATCAAAATAGGTGACTCCCTCGCTGTAGCCCCTTGGGTAAAGGTGAAAACAGATGAAGGAAAAGAAGGTTGGGTATATGGTGCTTGTGTACACTATTACAAAACCCGCTTTGATGATGTGAGATAAGGGATAGCGGGATAAACTAGTAATCATAACAAAGTCAAATTGTCAGGTTTTAGATCACTTTTAGAGCTAAAGGTTAAAGCTTTACTAAAAGTTATTTGTGACGATTAAAATATTAGGAATTATGCCCGTAAAGTTGCTAAATTGATTAGACATCCTCAAAATTGGGAAGAAAGGAAAGACCGTTACATAAGGTAGGAATCCTACTTGTTTTTTCAACCAAATCATATTTGTTCATTCATATAGAGAAATGAACCAACTTATACTTTATTTAATTTCAACATGACACAAATGAAAAACTTTTTCGCATTTTTGTTTTTTATTCATCTAAGCTTCGCCATCATTGCACAGGATAGTGCAGGCATCCAATTCCAAGATTTAAGTTGGGAAAAAGCATTAGAAGCAGCACAAGACGGAGATAAAATCATCTTTGTTGATGCTTACACTACTTGGTGCGGTCCATGTAAGTGGATGAATGCTAATGTATTTCCTGTAGACGAAGTGGGGGAATTTTACAATGCTAATTTTGTTAATATCAAATTAGATATGGAAAAAGGAGAAGGGGTAGAATTTGCACGAAAATATAGCGTTCGAGCTTATCCTAGTCTTCTATTTATTGATGCTGACGGAGAATTGGTGCACCAAGGTGTTGGCAGTCGAGCTCCTAGTGATTTTGTCGCATTAGGAGAAGCTGCTGTTGATCCTAATCGCCAAGCAGGTGCTTTAAAACGAAAATATGATGCTGGTGAGAGAAATCCAGATTTCCTGCGAAATTTTGCAAAAGCTTCTCAAGAATCAAACATCGGAAATACAGAAGAAATTACAGCAGCTTACTTAACATCTCAAACGGATTGGACTACTTTAGAAAACACAAATTTTATTTTTGAAATGATGCCATATGATAATATGGACAATAAGCTTTTCAAATATGTAAAAGAAAATAGGCAACGCTTTGCGACTACCATAGGTGCTGATAAAGTGGACGATAAGCTAAAAACTGGAGTGTTGTATTCTATGATGAAAAATAGGGTAAATGACCCGGCAAAAGTCGAGGCTGCTTTCAAAGAAATATTTCCTAAGAAAGGAGAACAGTTCGCTTCTGAATGGAATTTACAACAGTTAATGCGTGCGCAGGGTGAAGAAGGATTAAAGAAGTTTATGAATGCCGCTGTAGACCATTTTGGTAAATATGAGTCAGATGATTGGGGGATGTATAATTCTATTGCTTGGTCCTTTTACGAAAATACAGAAAACAAAGATTATCTTAAAGAAGCAGCAGGATGGGCTGAAAAGTCAGTTGCTATAAAGAGTAATTTTTATAATAATGATACTGCAGCAGCTTTATTTCTGAAGCTAAAGCAAAAAGAAAAAGGTATTCTGTATGCTAATGAGGCTATTCGTCTTGGAAAAGAGGCAGGTGAAGATACTTCAGCAACCGAAAATTTATTGAGGCAACTAAACGAACTGTAAATAACTTAGCTCTTATACAATATTTTATGCTTTCTAAGCAAAGAATTGAAAGAGTAAAGCCCAAATAAGTTTATTTTATAGCAGAGCTTAATAAAAAATAAGGGATAGTGATGAGCTCGCTATCCCTTACTTTTTGGTTAATTCTGATCGTTTTATTTTAAAATGGTAAAACTACCAGTTGTTTGCTTTTCGGTATTGTCACATACGTAAACGACTTTATAAATCATAACGCCAGGGTTGATTAGATCGCCATTAAAAGAACCATCCCAACGTTCAAAAGCTGTATCTGTAGCAAAAACTCTACCACCCCACCGATCATAAATTTCAAATGAGATTAATTCCTGTATGGCAAAAGGGTTGCTGATACCATAAGTGTCGTTGAGATTATCACCATTTGGTGTAAATGCTTTGGGCAAATAGACAACATCACACTCTAGATCATTAGGGTCTACGACATTGATTCGAACAGAGTCTCTAGCAGTACATCCGGTTTCTAGATCAGTCATTTCAATGGTATATACCTCTGCTCCTGCAATTTTGGGTGTGATAATGGGCTCGGCATCGAAAGGAGAACTTAGATCGTCAGCAGGTGTCCAATTAAAGTCTTCTGCACAAGTATTGGTCAATTCGATATTGACAGCACTACCTAAGAAAATATTGGTATCTCTATTAATAATTTTATCTGGACTAAAATAAAGGCCTTCCACTTCTTCTGCATCTAAGGATCGATTATAAATGCGCAGTTCATCGATTAGACCACCAAAACCAGTCTCTGTACTAGATTTACATATCGCATTCCCAAGGGTTAGGTAGCCATTATTAAATAGATCGATTCTGCTTAGTGTACCCTGTTGTGCAGCAAATTCACCATTTACATAAAGTGTAACCCTTGTGTTTTCACGAACGATAGCCACATGATTCCAGCAAATATCATTACTTAGAGGATGGACCAAGGATATATTTTTGCTAGTATTTTCTGCAAAAATACAGTTGATCGTATTGGAGCTAGGGACATATCTCAGTAAAAATTCATTTTCACCTTGACAAGTACTATCTCTTTTTGACATCAGATATTGCGTTCCAGCATTGCTACTTGACTTAAAGTAAAAGCTAATGCTAAGGTCTTCCGTATCAAATTCGTTATTCACAGGTCCTTTGAAGGAAATCTCTGTATTAGAGCCATCCAAAAGAAGAGAAGACGCTAATACCCCGCATTTGTAGTCAGTAGCTCCCACTACGACACCAATATTGGCAGTATTACCTGTAACATCGATCAGACTGGAGTCCATTGTATAATAAGCAACCATGCCAGCTGTTGTTTGAGCTGACAAGGAAGTGGAAAAACAAATAAAGAATAAGAGAAAAAGATTTCTCATGCGGTCAATTCATTTTATTAATATAGAAAAGAAAAAGAGCTATCACTGCTCAAATGAACTTATAAAACGTATGCAATAAAGGAATATTTTTTACATGCCAAACAAATTACCCATACCCGGAGGAAGCATATCTTGAATGAGCTTTTGTGTTTCTGCGGCTTCCGTTTCTGCAGCTAATGCTATAGTTCTATTGATGGCAACCATCAATAAGTCTTCCAATTCTTCCGCATCACTATCTTTTAAGAATGTTGGGTCAATCTGGATATTGGTAATGATTCTAGTAGCATTAGCCTCTACTTTAATTGCACCATTTGCAGCATCACTAGATACCTTTATTTGGGATAGTTGTTCTTTAAGCGCCTTTTGGCGCTCCTCCATATCTCCTAGCATATTTCCAAACATCTGTCTTGGATTTAATTTTGGCTAATCATTAACGAGGGGAAAATACCCTTAAGTGGCGCAAAGGTAAATGCTTTCTAATGGATTGTGCAATTTTTGCGGTGCAAAAGTTACACAATCCCTAGCAGCATTCTCTATTGGATATTCCTCGTAAAGAAGCAAAATTTCTTCTTCTGATAGTGCACGCTCATAAACTCGAAGCTCGTCCAAAACACCTTTAAATCTTTTTGTGCCATCTAGACCAAGGCATGGGCTATTGCTGAAGGAAAGTAATGCTTCATTATTGATATCGACACCACTGCATCTAAAACTCTGGTTTTTCAATTGGCCATTAATGTAGGTTTGTGCTCTGAAACCTTCTCTGACAATAGCAAAGTGCATCCATCCCAAGGAATCTAATCGAGGAGATAATTCTCTATAATAATGAGTAGCTGTTTGATGAATTTCAGTTTTGATTTCTTTATTATTGAAATCAATGTTTGTATCTATGAATTGCTCAAAGATGCAGTCATGGCGTTTGGAAAGTAAATTTTGTTTAAAAACAGTATAGCTTTCAGGTTTGACATAAAAACTAATCGTAAAATCAGAAGTGGTAAAATAATTATTTACCATACCTTCAAATGCAACCCAATCATCATGTCCATCAAACAGTAAGCCATCTCCTTCAATACCACACCAACAAGCTATTCCGCCGTGCATCTTCCCATCTGAACCATTGCCACTATCATCCCTTGCATCACATTGATTAAAAGAATAATATGCTACTAAGCCTTCTGTGAGAGTTAGAGATCTATTTGGAACAAGCCAAAAAAGAGAAATAATAGAAAGAAGTGCCATTCGGATCATAATTATCAAATTTTGAGCTTTAAGCGGCTAGTCAAAATTGCTTGTATAATAAAATTGTCCCTTCGAAAATTATAAGTAACTGACGATAGGAAA
>JAKVCU010000012.1:14307-47598 GCA_022448955.1 Saprospiraceae bacterium | reverse complement strand
ATAAACATCCATAGTTAATGGTTGAGGAATAGCTTCTCCAACTTGGGGTAATGCAAGTACAGTGGCATTGACACCATAAACCACATTTTCTGTGACTTGGATCTCAGAATAAACCTCCTCAAGATAACATGCTCCATCCTGAGCGAAGGCAAACTGAGTACCTAATAAAAAGGCAATTAAAACTAAAAATGTATTGGTCCTTTTCATAAATAAATAGTTGATTAATAAATGATTGCGAATAAATAGGGCCATAAGCCCGAATCTTAATTATCTTTTAGGTTCGTAAGTGATGGTCGCATAAGCTAATCTTCCAATCCTAGGTCCTCCAAAAGTTTGGAAACGGCGATTATCTAATAAATTAGAAGCTCCAATTTTTAGAGTGGTGTTGATGTCAGGGAATGTAATATTCACCTGTGCATCCAACATATCATAAGTAGGTATAAATCCGGTAAATTGGGGAGAACCTTCGAAAAGGAAACCTTCAATCCATTTGTAGTTGATATTAAAACCTAGATTCTTTAGGCCCCCAATTCTAAAATTACGTCCTCCTAATCCGATATTAAATTTATGCTCTGGTGTATTAAATGCAGGGATAATTGGATCATCTTCATCTGCTACAACCAGTTGGTTCCAAGAGTAATTTCCTGTTAATGTATATTTTTCTGCAAAATAATAGTTCATACCAATAGAAAGACCTTGAGTAGTAACGGTATTGGTAGAATTAGCAGAGTAACGATAGGCTTGTAAGTTTTGAATTCTTGGCGTACCTACAGTTAAGTCTAAGTCTAGGTCAACACCAATATTGAATCCAAGAAAATCTTGATAGGTACTGTAATAATAACCAGCATCCACATATAAAGAATTAAAGAGCGTAGTCCTAAATCCAACTTCAAGCGTTTGAACCTTTTCTGGTCGAACAGGAGCAATACTGAAGGTATCCAAACGACTTAAATCTAAGTCTGTACGCCAGTCATCTACGGATTCTACGGTGACTAGGTCATCTACACCATTTAAATTGCCGGAAAGTACGGCACGACCTACATCTAGGAATAAATATTGATCTGTAAGCGTTGGGTTACGAATAGCAGAGGAGAATGATACGCGGAAAAAGCTTTCTTTTGAAGGCGTGTAAACGATAGACATGGCTGGAGAGAATAACCAGTCAAAGTTTTCGTTTTTATCGGCACGAAGTGCAGCCTGTAATTTAACCTTATTGTTTAAGACAGATTTTTCGATACCTGCATATGTACCAAATTCAAAGTTTGATATAGTTCCCGTTGAATCAGAGAATACCGTACCTCTTGATTCTGGCGTATACAAACGTGCATTGGCGCCTACTGTGATTTTGTTGGTCCATGATGGCGTAAAGATATATTCGCCATGGACGTGGTAAAGAGCGGAGTTATCAAAGAATTTAGTACCACCCTCTGTCCTTAGCGTACCTGATATTTCATCAAATGCCTCTTGGAAACGATCTGTACCTGGTGCAAAAAACGGAAGAGATAAGGAACTTCCTGTACCCGGGCCATTGGCAAAGCCTTCTGCCTCACCATGCCATTGAACGAGCAAATCTCTATTATCTTCTAACCATTTTCTGGCGCCTTCTACATCAAAAGTAGTTTGTAAAGTTCCATCTGGATTAATTATAGGCAATCCAGTCGTAGGGTCTAAGGCTATTTGAGGGACTGGATAACCGTTTTCTAACATTTGGCTATTAATGTTACTTACCCAATAATCATTGTAGTTGATGGACCATTCATCATCTTCCTTGGCCCTCTTCTGAAGTTCTAGAGCTGTAAAATAAGGATCATAGGAATCACCAGCTGAGGTTCTTGTGGTATAGGCTCTGATGAAGTATTTATTCAGTTTTCTAAACTCTAATTTGTTTTGTAAAAAAGTGATATTTCTAAGGCTAAACCTATTATCACCTTGATAAACGGTTGTACCAGAACCAAAACTATTGGAAAAAATTAGCTCTGGTGATAACAATCCATCATCTGGATTGGTACGCCAATGAATAGCAGCATTTGCTTTCAAGTTTCTCGTATCATAATCTACCAAATCAATTTCACGGTAGCCTGTTCTGTACCAAGTACCTAAACCAGCAAATTCTGGTGTAGAAATGCTACCTGAAGAGAAATCATTTCTTGTTTGGTATTCATCACCATAAATATTTACAGCGTCAAAACGACCTGGATTTAAACTATTTACCCTTGATTCATCCACCGGATCATAGTTCTCTGCTTCCCAGTCGTCTGCTTGTAAGTATTCTAGGTTAAATTTGTAAGCGATATAATCTTTTCCAGCTTTATTTTTGAAGGCATCTGCCCAGCGTATAGCCCCTTTCAACATGTTCCTTTCAGCTACTTTCACCATAGCAGAAAGCCCTTGTTGGAAGAAGGGATCTTTGGTTTCCATACTGATTACACCGTTGAAGGCATTCGGGCCATAAAAAGCTGAACTTGCACCTACGACTAATTCCACTTTCTTTATATCTAATTCTGAGGTTCCTAAGAAATTACCGAGTGAGAAATTCAAACCAGGCGCTTGATTGTCCACACCATCAATAATTTGTAAGGAACGTACTGGGCTTGTACTATTAAAACCACGGGTATTAACAACTTTAAAGCCGATACTTGCTGCTGTTAAATCTACACCTTTAAGTGCACCCAGACCATCGTAGAAATCTGCTGCAGGCGTTTCTTTAATAGCAATGATATCCATCGATTCAATCGTCAATGGTGATTCCTTTTGTTTGTCAAGAATTCTGGAACCAGTTACGGTTACATCCTCTAGGATGATTGCATCTTCTTGAAGGACAATTTGAAGTCTAGAATTTTCTATAAGCTCCACCTCTTTGGAGACATAACCCACATAAGTTATCAATAAAGTAAGTGGTAAGCTTTTATCAGTTGAGAATTCGAAAGAGCCATCCCAATCAGTAATTGTTCCTTCTGTTTCAAAACCTTTGATGACCACATTGGCACCGATGATGGGTTCTTTATTGCCGCCGTCTAGGATTTCTCCTCTAATTGTAGTTTGGGAAGATAGGCCATTGGTGATACTTATTGCACAAAGCAATAATATTGTGTAAAGAATGTTCTTCATAACCGTCAAGTAGTTGTAATTAATTGAAGCAATTCAACTAAGCGCTCTTTATAAAATTTGAATTAGTGGTAATGATCAGGACTAGACGAAATACCTACCAATCTAAAGAATATAGATTTAGAATATAAAATAATATTCAGAAGAACTACCTTCTGTACGAATTTCATGCTAATTGTCCGATCTATTTTAAATATAAAATTGGTCTATTAAGACAAGGCCAAAATAGGGAAAATTCGCTAAGATTTTAGATTTTGTTAATCTAATTTTGATCGAACTTTAATTCGAATGGTATTTTAACACTTATCTAGGCAAGAAATCATCCTAATTTAGTGAGTGGTTAACATAGAAATACCCAAGCCTATTGCGATTGCCCCAATTTTGGGCCAAGAGATGCGGTGCTGTTTGTTTTCATCTGCTTCAAAGATAATTGTAGTGGCAATGTGTAGAAACGAACCAACCACTACCGCTACCATTTGGGATAGTAATTCTAAGTTTTGACCTAATAAGGTAGTTGTAAAAGCCCCTAATGGTGACATAGCCGCAAAAATGATTAAGAAACCAAAAATCTTTTTTGCATTAAACCCAGCTTCTCGCAACAAAATACCTAAAGCAAAGGCTGCGGGTACCTTATCCATAATAATACCCCAAAAAAGGTGATTGTGATTATGCTCTTCTGCATGATGACTGGCATGGAAGGATTCGTATTCTGCTAATGGTAAACCTTCTAAAAAAGCATGTAAACACAGGCCTAGCATCACTTGTATAGCTAAAGCCCATTTGGATTCTTGGTGCGCATGAATATGGCCATGTTCAACACCTTGCGAAAGCTGATCGACCATCAACTGAATGACAAAGCCCAACAAAACGAAATATTCTAGATGATGAAAATCTGAGGAAAAAACGCCAGGCATTAGATGTAATACGGTGATGCCTAAAATATATGCTCCACTGAAAGAAAGGACAAGCTTAAGCCTTCTGCCACTACGCACTTGAAAAACAAAGATGGCAGCTCCCCCAATCAAAACACTGCTGAATAATAGAATATATTCCCAAATTGACATACTAAGCTGGTGTTGCGTTTTGAAGCATTAGCTTCGGAAATGATTGATATATTCTGGATATTCCAATTCCTATTAAGGAGCCTATTGTTCCCCCGACTAAGATGTCTAGAGGATAATGTACGCCTACATATACTTGGCCCATCGCAATCGTAGCTGCCCAAAATAGAAGTGGCCACTTGATACGACGAAATATCCTGCCTAAAGTACCTATCAAAAATAAGGCGACTGCAAAATGATTAGTGGCATGTGAAGAGGTGAAGCTATAACCACCGCCACATCTTACCAATAATTCTACTTGCTGATTGATCTGAGTATCATTACAGGGGCGAAGTCTTTGTACACTTTTTTTTATGATCTTACTACTTATAGTGTCGGCAATTCCAACCGTTAAAGCTAATGCAAGAATCAGATAGAGTCCTTTAGCCTTAAATTTATAAATAACAAATATAGCTAAGGCCAAATAGAAAGGTATCCATGTATATTTATCTCTCCAATAGGGCATAATTGCATCTAAAAATGAATTATGACCGTCATTATTAATCAGGAAAAAGATAGTTTGATCAAATTCTAATATTGCTTCCATTATGTCTTTTGTCCAATGATGATAAGCCTTGGACTATTTAGTATGTCAAAATTAGATAATTTATAATCCCCAAAGGTATTCAAAATATGTAAACCTGAACGAGAAAACATGCGTTGAAAATCTTCTAATTCAAATAATCGAACGCGTTCGGTGATAGACTTTTTTTGACCATCATCATCGAAGGTGATTTTCTTTCGGATAAATTGCTGATCTACACTTCTTTCAATCAAGAAGGTGATGCCATTAACTCTTTTCATTTCATTGCTGACCAGATGATCAAGCACATATTGGCTATTAAAAAAATCAATGATAACAAAACCCTTTGGTTTTAAACTTTTAGAAATACTCTGTACACTCTTTAGGTTTTCTGATTTTTCTAAGAAATAGCCAAAGCTGGTAAAGAAATTCCATACATAATCGAAGTAGTTAGCTTTAAAAGTTTCTCGCATATCAGCGATGTAGAAATCTAAATTGTCCCTTTCTTCCTGTTTAGCGAAAGCGATACTTTGAGGAGATAAATCAATACCCGTTATTTGAAATCCTTTTTTTGCAAGATAAGTAGCATGTCTTCCTCTTCCACAGGCTAGATCTAACATTTTAGAGTTAGCAGGAGGTTGAAGATGATTTAATAGGTGATCGATGAATTGTTGTGCCTCTATCGCATCTCTATTGCTGTACAACAAATGATAAAAAGGAGAATCAAACCAATTTTTAAACCATTCCATACGCATTAAATTCATTTATGGACTGCGCAAAAGTAGGTATTCTACCACGGAAATGAGCTTATAGCGCGAGGCCTGCTCAAGAAATGAAACGAATCAATCTTTGTCAGGCGATTTCCTTTTTATCTAAAAGATGAAAATAGGTTAATACTTTAGAGTAATAGCTTGTCCTTTTTTATAATTTTGTGTGAGCAAATTTTATAACCAAAAAATCAATCAACTTGGCTTTAATTAAATCTATTTCAGGAATTAGAGGTACCATTGGAGGAACGGCTGGTTCAAATTTGACTCCTCAAGATGTGGTAGAATGCACAGCGGCTTTTGGTTATTGGCTGCTTCAAGAAGGCGCTGCCCCTAGAGTAGTATTGGGAAGAGATGGAAGAATATCTGGGGAGATAGTGAGTGCATTAGTAACTCAAACGCTGGTTTCATTGGGCTTTGAAGTAATTGATTTGGATTATTCAACTACTCCAACTGTAGAAATTGCCGTTCCAAAGGAGCAAGCAGGTGCTGGTATCATTATTACTGCTAGTCACAATCCAAAGGAGTGGAATGCGCTGAAATTCCTTAATCATAAAGGAGAGTTCATTTCAAAAAAGGATGGAGAAAATTTATTGGCATTACTTGATTCAGGAGCTATTCAATATGAGAAAGTGGATCATCTGGGAAAACATATCCGCAAAGAAGGCTATATTCAAAAACATATCGATATCCTATTGGAGATGCCAATGGTAGATGTTGAAAGCGTAAAATCTCAGGGGTTTAAAATAGTGGTCGATTGTATTAATTCCACTGGGTCCATTTCTGTTCCTCCTCTTCTGGAAGCTTTGGGATGTGAAGTGGTATTGGTGAATGGCGTTTTGAATGGTCAGTTTGCGCACAATCCAGAACCCTTACCCAAAAATTTGCAAGACTTAGCAGCTAAGGTCGTTGCTGAAAAAGCAGATTTAGGCATTGCTGTAGATCCAGATGTGGATCGTCTAGCTTTTGTCAATGAAGATGGAAGTATGTTTGGCGAAGAATATACCTTGGTAGCTGTGGCTGATTATATCCTGAGTCAGAAAAAGGGAAACACCGTTTCTAATCTATCCTCTACTCGTGCTTTAAGAGATGTCACGCAAAAGCATGGAGGAACTTATTTTGCTAGCGCAGTTGGAGAGGTTAATGTAGTGGAAATGATGAAAGCCCAAGATGCCGTAATTGGGGGAGAAGGAAATGGCGGAATTATTGTGCCAGATCTTCACTATGGACGTGATGCTTTAGCTGGGATAGCTCTGTTTTTGACACATTTAGCTAAATTTGGTCGTCCAATGACGGCATTAAGAGCAACTTATCCAGTTTATAAAATGGTAAAGGATAAGATAGCTTTAACACCAGCGATTGATGTTGATGCCTTAATTGTAGCATTACACGAAAAATACGAGAACGAAGATTGTAATACGATTGATGGATTAAAAATTGATTTCGCTCAGGGTTGGGTGCACTTGCGTAAATCCAATACAGAGCCAATCATTCGAGTATATGCAGAACATGACTCCTTTGAAAATGCCAAAGCATTAGTTGATCAGATGAAGAGTGATGTGGACCATATTTTGAAATAAAAAGAAGTGGTGATTACACAGGGGATTTATTTTAATAGACCATTTGAACTGGATGAGCATATTTATCCAATTTTAATAAATAACAAAAAATCTTAGACGCCATTGAAGCTTTAGCAAAAGGTTTTCAAGAATGGAGTAGAGATTATAAGTACAGTTTAGAAACAAACGAATTCCATCATGTCAACCAGCTTTGCTCGACATTTGAAATGGTGAAAGACTGGTTTGTAAAAGCTCTAATTTAATGAAAAGAATTTATTTTGATAATGCCGCAACCACGCCTGTTTCTACAGATGTTATTGAAATAATGCGAGAGGCATTAGAAGATCACTGGGGGAATCCATCCTCTATTTATGCCGAAGGAAGGACAAGCCGTGCTGCTATTGAACGTGCTAGGAAATCAGTGGCCAATTCCATCGGTGCATCCATTGGAGAGGTGTTTTTTACTTCTGGAGGAACCGAATCTAATAATATGGCACTCAAATGTGCAGTTCGAGACCTTGGAGTAAAAAGAATTATTAGTTCACCTTTAGAACATCACTGCATTTTACATTCTCTGGATCATTTAAAAGACCACCATGGTATTGCCATTGAAATGGTGAATTTGCACGAAAATGGAAGAATTGATATTGATTCTTTAAAAAACCTGTTAAGTTCTTCGAACGAAAAGACCTTAGTAAGCTTGATGCATTCTAATAATGAGGTAGGTTTGATGATCGACTTAGATGAAGTATCTGCTATCTGTGAAGAACATGGCGCATATTTCCATTCTGATACCGTCCAGACGGTGGGGTATTTTCCGATTGATGTCTCAAAAAGTAAATTAGCCTTTATCTCTGGCTCTGCTCATAAGTTTCATGGACCTAAAGGTATAGGCTTTGTTTATATTAATGGGGATAATATGATTAAGCCATATATCGATGGAGGGTCGCAGGAGCGCAATATGCGTGGTGGTACCGAAAACATCTACGGTATTTTAGGCCTAGCGAAAGCCTTAGAGTCTTCTATTGATGGAATGCAAGAGAAAAAGGCTAAGATTGAGATCGTTCGTGATCATATGATTGAACAACTCAAAACTCATTTTCCAGATATCCACTTTAATTCTGATTTTGATGGTCCTAATCATTATAAAGTGTTGAATGTGACTTTCCCAAAATCGGATAAATCAGATATGATATTATTCAATTTGGATATTGCTGGGGTCTCTGTTTCTGGAGGTAGTGCTTGCAGCTCAGGTGCTGATCAAGGCTCACATGTCATCAATTCATTACCGAATACCATTGAAGGAAAAGCGATTCGCTTTTCATTCTCTCATCATAACACAAAGGAAGAAGTTGACTTTGTCATTGAACAACTCAAAAAGGCACTTCACTAGTGGAAAATGATATGTAACCATATCAATGATGTTAAAAGGCCTATTCCAATATTTCGGATGATTTGATCATCGTAGTGGAATAGGTCTTTCCATTTTGTCCAACCTTCCTTCCAACTACTTGCGTAAATAATCAGGAACGCTAGCAAAATTACCCAAGCTGCTCTTACAAAGTAATTCATCTCAGGGAAAAGTTGTATGATAACCAGATGTAATGGGATAGTCGATACAAAAGCTAAAAGTGCCACTCTATGCTTAGGTGCAATAAGGAATGCTGCTGAGCAAATCAATACTACTATACCACAATTAATATAATAACGTAGTTCATTTAATGTGTGTGTAAATGCAGCTTCTGGATTTTCAAACTTTACATAAAGTAAGACTAACCCCATAAGTATTCCTGTAAATAAGGTTACCAGAATAGTATTCCTACCTGCTCTGACTATCTCTCGGTCAGTAGCATTCTTATTCAAATAGCTTTTATAAATATCAATTGACCATAGCGTCGCCAAAGAATTAAATGTAGAATCAACCGTACTCATTAATGAAGCAAATAATGCACAAAGAATTAAGCCTTTCAGGCCTACAGAAAGGTAGGTGTCCACTAAATATGGAAAGGCCATATCTGGTTCAGAAAGGCCATTTTCTCCTAGAATGCCATACAATGCGATACCAGGTATTACAATAAGGACGGCCATAACGTATTTCATCAATCCACCAACCATGAGGCCAATTTGTGCTTCGCGCAAATTTTTGGCTGCTAATGATCGTTGCATAACGGTTTGATTGGCGCACCAATAATTGATATTTAGTAGAAATAAGCCGAACACATGTATCCAAGGCAGTTTTTCATGATCAGCAGGTAAATGCAAATGCATTTTTTCTGGCGTCTTGATATATAACTGCTCCCACCCACCTAGTTGTTGAATAGCTACGACTAATACCACTATTCCACCAATTAAAAGAATGGCAAACTGTATCATATCTGTTCTTACTACCGCACTTAACCCACCCAAGTAGGTATAAATAGCGGAAAAAACACCTAATCCAACGATCAAAACAACAATTCGGATAATTCGATCTTCACTGATGAAGGATAGGTACTCTGCAAAAACTAAGTCCGCTGCATACGCACCCCAGAATAGTGCGGCTCCCAATGTGATGCTAGCAAAGAGCGCAATGTTAGCAATCGTGTAGGCAAGGGCTACCGCTTTCCCCAATCGTTTTTGGATAAATTGGGTGATCGTAACGACTTTTTCACGCAAGTAAAGTGGAACGAATATAAAAGCAGCCATTAAGATACCCTGTATGGCATTGATCTCTAAGTTGGCTTGCGCCAAACCATATAAATAGGCGGAGCCCATCATTCCTAAAAATTGATAACCATTGATATTCGTCGCAATAGTCGAAAGAGCAATAGAAGGCCATTTTAGATTTCGATTACTAAGAAAATATTGTTCTACACTGACATCTTTGCTGGTTCTACCCGAAAGTGCAGCAATCATAATGATAGCAAAGTAGGAACATACGATTAGTAAATCTATCATGGCTTTTGTTTTATTTTACTCACATTCTTTTTCCTGCGGCTAAAGGGGTATCTGGGTGTGATATAGGGATTTTTCCTTGTATTTCGGGCATAGAAACTGTTTTTAAATGTGGCAATACCAATTGTGCGAAGTATTTACACTCATCTATATGTGGATAGCCTGAAAATATGAAGGAACGAATACCCATATCCATATAACGATGGATTTTTTCAATGATTTGCTGAGGATTACCTACTAGCGCGCCGCCACAGCCTGATCTTGCTCTTCCAATTCCTGTCCAGAGGTTAGGTTCTGCATACCCTTCCTCGTTAGCTAATTTTCTCATTTCCCCTTGACGGGAAACCCCATAGGATTTGGCATCTAGCGCACGGGCTCTGATTTCAGTGCCTTTATCTTTATCTACATCAATGTATTTCATTAATTGTCGAGCATGGCTTCTGGCCTCTTCTTCTGTCTCTCTCACGATCATGTGTACGCGTAGGCCAAAATCTACTGTACGGCCGTAGGCCGCTGCCTTCTCACTCATATTGGTCATGAGTTCTTTTAGGCGCGTTTCTGTTTCTGGCCACATGAGGTAAACATCACAGTGTTCGGCACATAAATCTACACCTGCGGGAGAGTAGCCCCCAAAATAGAGTAGTGGTCCACCATTTTGCTGGTAAGGCTTCATTGGTGCGGAGGGCAGGGAGATGTTGTAAAAATCTCCTTTAAAATCAATATGATCTTTTGTCCAAGCTTGTTTTAAAATCTCTATGACTTCTCTGGAGCGTTGATATCTGGCTTCTGAAGAAAGTTCAGTCCCAGGAAGGTTAGAAGAAATAATATTGATGGTCAATCGCCCTTTTAAGATATGATCTAAAGTTGCTAAGGCTCTACCAAGCATGGGCGGATGCACTTCGCCACAGCGAATGGCGGTGAGCAGATTAATATTTTGCGTAAGCGGAGCTACAGCTGAAGCAAAAGTCAAAGTATCTTGCCCAACTTGATAAGAAGAGGGGCAAAGAATATTGCGATAGCCCAAACGGTCTGCTGTTAATAAAATATTGGATGCGTTTTCCCAAGAGCTTTTATAACGCATATCATGTGCGCCAAGGAATTGATCGTCGCCATTACATATAGGGGCAAACCACGAGATTTCAGCCCCATCTAAGTCCTTAGATCGGATATTGATCATTCGTTTTGATTTGTGCATCTTTTTAAAGATGCTTTGAGAAAATGTTTTTTGTTACTGAGTCATTCTCTCAAATATAGGAGTAGGCTAAGGTATGTCTACTCCTGTTGCTGCCTGCCAAAGATCATACCACTCTTCATGTGTCATTGTAATTTGAGTGGACTCAAGGGCAGATGCAATTCTTGCTGTTTTAGAACTTCCTAGAACGGGAATGATGTTCGAGGGATGTTTCATGATCCAAGCTAATAATATTTGATCAATTGTTGTATCATATCTTTCAGCAATTTCTTCAGATTTTTGTCTGACTCTAATGATTTGTTCATCATTGGAATCATTGAATACCCTTCCTCCCCCAAAAGGCGACCATGCCGTAGGCTGGATTTTGTGTCTCAAGCATTGATCTAAAGTGCCATTATCGAATGCATCTCTATGCAATAAGGATACTTCCACTTGATTGGTCACTAATGGTGTATAAGAATTGAGCAATTCAAATTGTGAAGTAGTGAAATTCGAAACCCCGAAATGTTTAACCTTTCCCTCTGCTTTTAATTGTTCAAATGCTTCTGCTATTTCAGCTGGATCCATCAAATAATCTGGACGATGAATAAGTAATAAATCAATACGATCTAAGCCTAATAGTTTTAATGAATTCTCAGCTGACCAAATGATATAATCTTTAGTACTATCGTAAGAATGAACTTTAATTTCTGGGCGATTAGGTGTTAGTAGCTTAATCCCACATTTAGTGGTTACTTGAATTTTAGACTTTAAATCTGGGCGTTTTTTGATCACCTCGCCAAATTCAGCTTCTGTGGTGTAGTGACCATAAATATCGGCATGATCAAAGTCTTTCAAACCCATGTCTAGGCAAGCGTCAATGAATTTTTCATATTCAGAGGTACTCATTTGTGCTCCCCATACGCCTAGGCGCATGCAGCCTACTATTAGTGGAGAAAAGGAAATATTACTCATTCTGATTTATTTCTTATTATTTTTTTATTCCAATCAAATCGAAGATAAAGGCATATTCCATGGCCACTTCGTGTAGGCGTTCAAATCTTCCACTTTTTCCACCATGACCTGCGGTCATATTGGTATGAAGAAGTAAGATGTTGTCATCTGTTTTGACTTCACGAAGTTTAGCAACATACTTTGCTGGCTCCCAGTATTGAACTTGAGAATCGTGCAAACCTGTTGTAATTAGCATGGAAGGATAATCCTTAGATTCTATATTGTCGTAGGGCGAATAAGACTTGATATAGTGGTAATATTTTTCTTCGTTGGGGTTACCCCATTCGTCATATTCTCCAGTTGTTAATGGAATACTATCATCTAGCATAGTGGTGACAACATCAACGAATGGCACGGCAGAAATGATTCCTTTCCAAAGGTCTGGACGCATATTTACGATGGCTCCCATGAGCAAACCACCTGCACTTCCACCCATGGCAAAGAGCTTATCACTGCTAGTATAATTTTGCGAAAGCAAAAACTCTGCACAATCGATAAAATCGTGGAAAGTATTTTTCTTGTTTAATAACTTACCTGTATCATACCAATGACGACCTAATTCTTCTCCGCCACGCACATGAATGATTGCATATGCAAAACCACGATCTAACATACTAAGCCGTACAGAGCTGAAGTAAGGTTCCATACTTGAGCCATACGAACCATAACCATACATTAAAAGAGGGGCCTGACCATCTTTTTTAAAATCTTTATGATATACTATAGAAATTGGTACCTGAACACCATCCCTTGCAGTGGCAAAAAGTCGTTCGGTACGGTAATTAGCAGAGTCGAAATCACCTATGACTTCTTGTTGTTTTAACAGCTTCAAGGAACGATTATTAGTATCATAATCAAAGGTAGAATTAGGGGTGGTCATGGAGTTGTAAGCTACTCTCAGCAAGGAGGTATCAAAATCAGGGTTTACGGAAACGTAAGCCATGAAGGCATCTTCCCCAAAGTCGATATAATGTTCTTCCCCTGACCATGGACGAATTTTGATTTGTGTAATTCCTTTTACCCTTTCGGAGAGAACAAGGAAGTCTTTAAAGACATCCATATCTTCGATCAGTACATCTGGGCGATGAGGAATGACTTCTTCCCAGTTTTCACGAGAAGTCTTAAACTCATCCGTCATCATGATTTTGAAGTTCTGAGCGTCCCAATTAGTGCGGATATAGAATTTATCTTCAAAATGAGCAACGGAGTATTCTAAGCCTCGGATACGTTCTTGAATTACTCTAAACTCGCCATCCGGCTTATTGGCATCCAAAACGCGATATTCATTGGTTAAGCGAGCGTAGCTACCAATTACAATATATTTTTTAGACTTACTTTTGTAAGCAAATGCTAAGAAGGTTGCATCCTCTTCATGAAAAATTTCTACATCTTCACTGACTGGTGTGCCAAGAACGTGTTTGAAAACTTTGTACGGACGTAAAGCCTCATCTTTTATTGTGTAGAAAAGTGTCTTATTGTCATTCGCCCAAACTGCACTACCTGTTACATTGGGGATTTTATCCTCTAACATTTCTCCAGTTTCTAGGTCTTTGAAACGGATAGTATAGATTCTACGGCTCACCGTATCTTCACCATAAGCCAGTAGTTGGTTATTAGGACTTACAGATAGACCCGATACATCATAATAATCATAAGGCTTAGCTAGTTCGTTGACATTCAATAGGATTTCGTCGGTGGCTTCAAGTGTTTCTTTCCTTCTAGAGTAGATAGGATACTCTTGGCCTTTTTCATATCGAGTGATATAGAAGTAACCATTTTCTTTGTAAGGTACAGATTGGTCATCTTGTTTAATCCTACCTTTTATCTCTTCGAATAATTGATTTTGGAAGTCTTTGGTGTGTGCTAGATTGGCATCTTTATAAGCATTTTCAGCTTCTAGATAAGCAATAACTTCTGGGTTTTCTCTTTTATTTAACCAATAGTATGGATCAATACGGGTATCACCGTGAATACTTAATTTTTTGTTGACTTTTTTGGCAATTGGAGGATTCGAATTCGGCTGTTTGGTCATTTTCTCATTCTATTTTATCGAGGGAATGCGTTGTTTGATTTAAATGGAATAAACTTAATAAAAAAATTAGTTTGTTATCGCCTCAGATTTCAAATAAATGATAACAAACTGTCCAATCGATAGTTTGATTGCGATTATTAAACTTGGCAAAGAAACTTAAAATTCCAAATCGAAATTAGGGAATGCATGAGGTTAGTCTTCTTTTCAAATCATACCTTAGCGTCGAGAAAACGCTTTATTCCGTCTATTAAAGGAATATAAAACACCCAATCGTTTGAAGCTTTACATACATTTGCAGAAAGAGAACAACTACAATAGGTTGATTTTTTATTGATCATCTTTTGCTGATGATAACAATCTAAGATAGGACGAACGATTATTAAAGCCGCAATGAAATTAAAAACATCTTATGCTCAGATTTTAGCTATTTCTGCTCCCATTATGTTGGGAAGCGCTGCTCAAAATGTCATAGCGCTCAGTGATAGCGTCTTTTTATACCACAAAACAGAACTGGATTTTGCTGCAATTGGGTTCGTTGGCGTTTTTTATTTGGTTGTAGCAGCAATAGGGTATGGTTTTTCTAGAGGGGGACAAATAATCATTGCTAGAAGGATGGGAGAGGAGCGGCCTGAGGAGGTAGGGCGTACATTTTATTCCATGCTTTATTTTGAAATTGCATTAGCTAGCTTTATGTTTTTATTCATGCAATTTGGCTGCCCTTACTTTTTTGATCTTTTGGTCCAATCTGAAGAAATTTACACTAAAAGTTTAGCTTATTTAGAATATCGCTCATGGGGTGTATTCTTCAGTTATGTAGGTGTAGCTATTATAGCGATGTATACAGGAGTAGCAAGGACTTATTTCATTATTGTAGATACGGTCATTATGGCCATTGTGAATATTGTTTTGAATTATGGCTTAATCTTTGGGAAATGGGGATTGCCAGAAATGGGGATTGCCGGTGCAGGATTGGCTAGTTCGATAGCAGAAGTGGTAGCTTTTGTTATTTTCTTAGTTTACATTTTATTTGATAAAAAGGCAAAGGATTATCAACTATTTAAATTGCCAGAGATTGATTTGGAATTGATCAAACAGCAATATAAGTTATCCCTACCGATTGTGGCACAAGCAATTGTTGGGTTAGGAAGTTGGTTTGTGTTTTTTAGTATTGTTGAAAAGCTTGGGGAACGAGAATTAGCGATTTCTAATCTTGCTCGCATGGTGTATCTTTTATTATCTATTCCGACTTGGGGCTTTGCTTCTGGCGTCAATACGATGGTGAGTAACTTTATTGGTCAAAACAGGCATGAGGATGTTATGAAGATCATTTGGAAAACAGCAAAAATATGTTGGTTAAGTACGATGATTTTAACACTACCAGTGGCTTTATTTCCAGAAGAGATTTTATATCCTTTATTAGGTAATTCAGATTCTTCTTTGATGGCAGATACGCAGGATATTTTTTATTTGCTAATAGGCATTTTGAGTTTATTTGCGATTGGAGGTATTTATTTTAATGGTCTTGCAGGCACTGGTGCTACTTTATTTGGTCTAAAAATGCAAGCTTGGTGTGCAATAGTTTATCTAGTTTATATTTATGTCGTTGTCAACCTTACTAATTTGGGACTGGTTTGGGCATGGTCAGCAGAAATTTTGTATTGGATAATTATTTTGGTAGTTACTATTGTTTATTTGAGATCGAAGAAGTGGCATGCGCTTAAGGTTTAAGCAATAGACCGAGACTTTCTCTTAATAATTTTGCGGCAAGCATTGCGGTCATACCATGCCAATCTCTTGTAGGGTTGAGTTCTACAATATCTATCCCTACGATAGGCACTTGGATTTGTTGTAGAAGGTTTAGAACAGCTCTTGTACTTAGTCCACCTGGTTCGTGGTGCGAAACGCCAGGGGCAAAAGCGGGGTCAAAGCCATCTAAATCTATGGAGATGTAAAGAGGTCCTTTCAGGTTTAGGCTTTGTCCATTTTTAAAATCTTTCATTTCAATGATCTTCACACCAAATTTTTGGGCTTGTTCTCTTTGATGGGCATTGAGAGTACGGATTCCGACTTGCGTCAGATGCGAAGCTAAGTTTTGCTCCATGATTCTTGCAAAAGGACAGGCATGAGAGTAGGGGTTGCCCTCTAAATCGTGGTATAAATCTGCGTGTGCGTCAATTTGCAGAATATTGAGTCCATCATAGTATCTGGCGTAAGCCCGAATAATAGGATAAGCAATAGAATGATCACCACCTAGACTAAGCACTTTTCTGCCTAATGACAATTCTTTATCGACGGCGGCTGTGATTTTTTCAAATACAGGTAGAGGACTCTCTGTATCGAATGTTAAATTTCCTAGGTCCGTCCATTGTTCAGCAATAGCACTTAAATCTAAGCCTTGTTCTGTAAAATAATTAGCTGAACCACCATGAAGTTGTTCGCGAATGGCTTTAGGACCTTCTGCTGGTCCTCGAAGGTGGGAAGACATGGCATCATAAGGAATGCCTAGAATAGAAACTTGCTGCATGTTCAAAAATTGAAAAAGGCGAAGAGCAAGTCCTCACCTTTCCCAAAAATAGTATTTATGAACATCTTCTCTAAGAAGAAATTACTTCAATTTTGCACAAGCATCAGCAATACGCTGGATAGCTTCCTTCAATGTATCGTCAGAAGCGGCGTAAGATAAGCGGAAACAGTCAGGCGCACCAAAAGCAGCACCCGTCACTACAGCTACATAAGCTTTATTTAATAGATATTCGCAGAAATCATCTGAGTTGTTGATGGTTACTTCTCCATCAGACTTGCCGAAGAATGAGCTAATATCAGGGAAGCTGTAAAATGCACCCACTGGATTATTTACTTTAAAACCTGGAATCGCACTCAAACCAGCAATGACCATATCTCTACGCTTCAAAAATGCTTCACGCATAGCATCAGTTGGTCCCATATCTGCTTCAAGGGCATAGGCAGCGGCCTTTTGGGCAAATGCATTGGCACCAGAAGTGAATTGACCTTGGATTTTTGCGCAAGCACTAGCTACTTCCTTTGGAGCGCCCATATATCCAAGACGCCATCCAGTCATAGCGAATCCTTTCGAGAAACCGTTTACGGTGATGGTCCGATCTTTTACCTGAGGGAAAGAACCAATACTGACATGGCGATCAGAGAAGTTGATGTACTCATAAATTTCGTCAGCGATGATATAGATATCTTCATGCTTGGCAATCTCTGTTGCAATAGCGTCTAGTTCTTCGTGGGTGTAAACTGATCCAGTTGGATTACATGGAGATGAGAAAAGTACAGCTTTGGTACGAGGAGTAATAGCATCCGCAACCTGCTGTGCACTTACTTTATAATCATCTTCGATACCGGCGCTGATTAGTACAGGAACACCGCCACCGAGCTTTACAATCTCAGAGTAACTTACCCAGAAAGGAGCAAAAATGATCACTTCGTCACCCTCGTCTAGTAGCGCAAGACTAAGGTTTGCGATGGATTGTTTTGCACCATTAGATACTACAATCTGAGTTACCTCAAAGTCTAGCTTGTTGTCACGCTTGAATTTTGTTTGAATGGCTTTACGCAATTCAACTAGGCCTGGGACTGGTGTATATTTTGTATATCCTTCATCCAGTGCTTTTTTAGCAGCCTCTTTGATATGGTCTGGTGTGTCAAAATCTGGCTCTCCTAAACTTAAACTAATTACATCGTGGCCTTGAGCTTTGAGCTCTCTTGCCATTTGCGCCATTTTGATCGTTGCTGACTCTGCCATATTTAGTACGCGTTGAGACAGAACAGATGAAGTAGTAGTGGACATGTTTTGATATTTATATTTTATTGAAGCGGCAAAATTAATGGCTTTTTCAATGATATGCTTTTATTTTTTTAAATTTTTCAACAAAAATTACGATTTGTTGTGGTGTTATTAGGAATGTAGTCGGTTATTAGTTGTTCATTGGGAATTGGATTATTTAAAAGAATAAGCATTAAGCATTACATCAAATCTTGTTATCTTCGCAAGCGTTAAAAAGACGTCGATACCCGAAAAGTATTTAAATCCCTCTATTAGAAAATGACGAAGAAGAAATCGAAACAAACGCGAATAGACTCTTTACAAGCTTATTATCCCTTTATTTATTATGGGCTTATCTTTTTCATGTTGGTGGTACTTGGGATTATGGCTACTCAGAGTGGCATTAATGGGGATGAATCTTTTCAGGTTGATTACTCAAAAAAGCTCATTGATTATTATTCAGGCAAGAACGATGATGCAGAATTTATCGAAAAAGGTCAAATGCATTTGTATGGAGGTATGTTTGACTTGATAACAGGTCTTGTGAATAATGCGTTGGGTTATGATGAGTTTGATAGGGCTTATCATAGTGTTCGACATATTTTTGTAGCTATTTTTGGTATGTTAGCTATCTTTTTTACAGGTCTTTGGGCTAGGGCAATTGCGGGTTGGAGAGCGGCTATTCTAGCTGCTTTAATGATGTTTTTATCCCCACGTTTTTTTGGTCATTCTTTGATTAATCCGAAAGATATTCCTTTTGCTGCTGGCTTTGCGATGTCTTTATATTTTATGACTGTCTATTTTAAGGATTTACCTAGAGCTAATTATAAAGCAATGGCAGGTATTGCTGGAGGTATGGCTATTGCCTTAGCTACTCGGGCTGGTGGATTATTAATTCCTGCATATTTATTTTTATTTACAGGGATTCATTTTTTGACGAATTACGGTTTCAAAGGCTTGAAAACGCATCTGAAAGTGGGTTTTATTCATTTGGGATATGCTTTTGGTATTGCTGTTATGGGCTACTTTTTAGGTATTTTATTTTGGCCAGCAGCCTTAGCGGAGCCATTTACCTATCCTTTTAAGGCTTTGTCTGAGTTTTCGAAGTTTGGTACTAACCTGAGAGTCTTATTTATGGGGGAGAATATCATGTCGGATGATATTCCTTGGTATTATGGGTTGAGTTGGATTGGAAAAACTTTGCCATTATTTACTTTGATAGGAATCCTGGGCGCGATTGCCTTCTGCATTGAGATCATGAAAAAATATAGAGGTGTGGGCTTTGATTTGGCTTTATTTGCTTCTTTCTTCCCTGTGATTTATATCATGCTTAGAGAATCAGCTTTGCATGATGGATGGCGGCACCTAATTTTTATTTACGCTGGAATAGTGACAGCATCTGCTGTATTTTATGTGTATTTAGAAGGTATATTAGAAAAGAAAAAAACTTGGAAGTATGTATTGTGGGGGGGATTAGGGCTATTGATGCTAGAATCGTCGATTTTTATTATTAGGAATAGTGCGTATCCTTATGTCTACTTCAATCCAGTTGCCGGTGGTGTGAAAAGTATTTTTGGATACTATGAAACGGATTACTGGGGAATATCCACGAAGCAAGCCATTGATTGGTTAGAAGAAAAAGGGCATATCAGTCCGACCATGGAAGATACCGTAGTGATAGGAACCACTTTTTATTATCCAGTTGATCGTCTGACAAGAAAACGATTCAATGGCAAGGTAAAAACGGTTTATGTTCGTTTTAACCAACGTTATCAAAAAGCTTGGGATTTTGGTATTTTCCCTTCTCGTTTTATTCGTTCTGGGCACTTATTGGCAGGTGCTTGGCCCAACTCCAAAACGGTGAAAGCCTTTACGGCTGATCATATTCCCATATTAGCTATAGAAGAAGATCAGTATAAACATACCTTCATTGGTGAAAAATCTATTGATCAGAGAGATTTTGCGACAGCAGTAGAGAACTTTGGAAAAGAAGTTCAGCGCCATCCAGATAACGAACAGGCTTGGTTAGGTTTGGCAAATAGTTATGTAAAAATAGAACAGCCAGACAAGGCCATTGAAGCGGCTACTCAAGCTTTGCGGATTGCACCGCGCACCGAGAGTGCGCTGTATTTCTTAGGCGTGGGACATTTCCTCAAAGGAGAGTTAGATATAGCCATGCAAATTTTTCAAGAAACCTTGCGCGTTAATGATGATTTGGCGATCGCTTATTACTACCTTGCCGTTATTTTTAAGGAACGTAAAGAGTTGGAGTTGGCTGTAAAGCATGGGAAAGAGGCGATTCGAAAAGAGCCACGGTTTAAGCAAGCTTACATGCTTGTTGCAGATATTTATTTAGATATGAAGGATTATGAGCGAGCAGAACGATTTAGAAGAGCTGCCGCTAAGTTTGATGATGTAATTAAATAGATTAAATGAATTACAAATTACTTTTACCTACTTATAGAAACAGATACCTTTTTATTGAAAAGTGTTTAAAAGCGCAGGTGAAAAAGCATGGAGCATTTGCTAGTGTGCTTAATCTTGGAACAGGAGAGGGCGATTATGACCGTATGATTGCTCCCTATTGTGAGCGTTTGATTGGATGTGACATTAATCCAGATGACATTGCTTTCGCGAAAGCCTTGAATAAGGATATATCAAATTTAGATTACCGAGTTGAAAATGCCTTGGAGTTAAGTTTTCCAGACAATCACTTTGATTTAATCATTTCTGTAGAGGTAATAGAACATGTGGGACAACCGGAGCGTATGATTGAAGAGATTCAGCGTGTGCTAAAACCTGAGGGTCTCTTGATTATTACTTATCCTAGAGAAGAGTTTCCATTGACTTATGATCCAATTAATCGAGTGCGTAAGTATTTGGGACAGGAAAAAATTTCGCAAGGGGCTTATGCCTTTGGCCATGAATATTTAATTCCGACAAAGACTTTTCAGCAGTGGGCAATAAAAAATAATTTAGAAATTCAGTTCAGCCGCAACTTGAGTGGCTACATTATTGGTTTATTAGAGATGTATTGGACCGGAATGATCCAGAAGTTGTTGAAAGCTAATTCGGGCAATGTTTCGGATCAAGAAGAGAAAAAAGTCGTACTTAGACCAAGCACTGAAAAATCATTTTTGACCAATATTACAGATGTTATTATAGCCATTGATCATTTTTTATTTAAAAAAGCCAAATACTCCGTTGGTAAAGGATTTATTTTACAAAAAAGAAGTAATTGATTCAGCATGCAAGACAAACTAGCCCTTCTCAAAGATAAACAAGCCACTGCCCAATTGGGTGGTGGCGAACAACGTATTGAAAACCAACACAAAAAAGGTAAACTAACCGCCAGAGAAAGAATTCATTTTTTATTAGATGAAGGCTCTTTCGAAGAAATTGGGATGCTGGTAACGCATCGTTCTAGTGATTTTGGAATGGAGAAACAGCAGTTTCTCGGTGATGGGGTGATCACTGGTTATGGAACTGTAGACGGACGTTTAATCTATGTCTTTGCACAAGATTTTACTGTTTTTGGTGGCTCATTGTCTGAAACACATGCAGAGAAGATTTGTAAAATCATGGATCTAGCCATGAAAACAGGTGTTCCTGTAATTGGTCTTAACGACTCAGGTGGAGCAAGAATTCAAGAAGGGGTAAAATCCTTAGGAGGTTATGCTGATATTTTTTATCGCAATGTGATGGCTTCAGGAGTCGTACCTCAGATTTCTGCAATTATGGGGCCGTGCGCAGGTGGTGCCGTATATTCTCCTGCTATGACTGATTTTACAGTAATGGTAGAGCACACTTCTTATATGTTTGTGACGGGGCCAAATGTGGTAAAAACAGTTACAAATGAGACGGTTACTGCAGAAGAACTAGGTGGTGCATCTGCTCACTCCACAAAATCTGGTGTTACGCACCTAACCGCTGCTAATGATTTGGAATGCATCTTAAAGGTGAAGCAACTGTTGAGCTATATGCCTCAAAACTGTGAAGAAAAGCCTACTAAATTACCTTATACACCAGGTGCTGAGATTCGAGAGGAATTAAATAGTATCGTTCCTGAAAACCCGAATCATCCTTATGATATGCGTGATGTCGTAAACGGCATTGTGGATGAAGAAAGCTTCTTAGAAATCCACCCTGATTTTGCGGAAAATATCATTGTTGGTTTTGCTCGTTTGGGAGGGCGAAGTATTGGGGTGATTGGCAATCAGCCATTCAGTCTTGCAGGTGTGTTAGACGTGAATAGTTCGCGTAAAGCTGCTCGATTTGTACGTTTCTGTGATTGCTTTAATATTCCGATGTTGGTATTGGTAGATGTTCCAGGTTTCTTGCCGGGTACGGATCAAGAGTGGAATGGTATCATTGTGAATGGTGCGAAGTTATTATATGCTTTCAGTGAAGCAACGGTGCCTAGAGTAACATTAATTACTCGTAAGGCTTATGGTGGGGCGTATGATGTAATGAATTCGAAGCACATTGGAGCGGACTTAAACTATGCTTGGCCCATGGCAGAGATTGCAGTTATGGGGGCAAAAGGTGCATCTGAAATTATTTTCCGTAAGGAAATTAAAGCATCAGGCGATCCAGAAGCTATGCTAAAAGAAAAAGAAGAAGAATACAAAGAAAAATTTGCTCATCCTTATCGCGCAGCTCAAAGAGGTTTCATCGATGAGGTGATCGAACCAAAAGATAGCCGTAGAAAATTGATGAAAGCTTTTGCGATGTTGGAAAATAAAGTAGCCCACATTCCTAAAAAGAAACATGGGAATATTCCACTATAGTTTTTTGACTATGAAGTTGTTTAAAAAGTATGTTGCCAATCGAGAATAATGGCTTGATTACCAAGGCGAAGCTCTTTTTGAGATGGGAAGAACTTACTTTGATGATTGTTCAAAGTAAGTTCTTTTCGTTTTATGATTTTTTATCGTCTATCTCCAACTACGACTAACTTTCCATTTTTTATCTGATCTTTTGTTTGAATTTTGATAATGTAAGTACCTGCACTTAGATCCCATCGACTGATGTCAATTGGAGTATTGGTTTGCGTGAAGATATTACCAAGAAGTTTTCCAGATAACTTGAAAATGGAACATTCTAGTGATTCTATTTCGCCAGTGGAAATGCTTAAGTTTCCACTTGTATGAATTGGATTTGGGAAGAAACTTAGATGTTTATAAGAAGCAGTTGGTTCATTTAAAAAGGTGGTTATACCTCCCATATTTACATTATCAACATAAAGAGGTTGGCCATACCCATTAATATTACTAAACTTGATCAATACATTTTCCTGACCAATGAATGAAGTTAAATCGACCGAATCTGTACGCCATTGATCAGCTGTAGGAATGAATAATTCTGTAGTATTTGGTGCAGTTGCTAATTCTTGCCCCCACTTTTTGTATACAGAAGCCCAAGTACTGCCACAATCGAGAGAAATTAGAATTTCCAGCGTATCACGATAATTAGGAGCATATTCGGCGTAAGCCAAATCAAAAGAAAGCCAGCTATTTTCTAGCGTATTATTTTGCATGTTTACAGGAGCAGTGATCTCAAAACGCGCTCCAACTTGTGAATTGATAAAGTTATTAACGCTCATACAGTTGTCGCTTAATCCATATCCACCCACTTCATTGTTGTAAGACCAGGATTGAATAGCTATTTGCCAAGATTCTGGAGGAAAAACCGTTTCAAAATCTTCACTGATCTCTTCCTCATAATCTGGAGCAGAGACGGTAACATATAAGGTATCAGTCGAAGAAATACCCTGGGCATTGGTTACTTCAAGCGTTACCGCAAATTCGCCGTAATCATTAAAGGTCACTTCAGGATTTCTCTTTGTGGAACTAGCAATGGAAGCATTTTCAAAAGTCCAATACCATGAAGCTCCTTCATGGTTAAGCATAGAATAATCATCAAAATAGAAGGGATCATCAATGCAATCCGCCCTTAGCTGGTTTGCCATAATAGTTGCCACTGGGCGGGTAGGTTGCTCATATAGGGGACTTTCCCATAGTCCCTTTCCAAAACTTGCGATTCTTACCTTGCCATCCCTATAAAATGGGCGAATATCCCTTGTACTAATGGATAAAGGCAGACCTTGATCATCAATGATCCATTCGTCCATACTATTATTTTTGTAATAACAGCCAATATTAGAGTTAATATAAACTCCACCATCCGTACCTCCAATAGTGGTAATAGCTTGAATAGTTTGGAAGTTTAAATTAGATGAAGTCTCATTATTCCATGTTTGTCCTCCATCTACAGACTTGAATACTTTGTTGCCATTTCCACCTCTTGGGTAAGCCATCCAGATGATTTCGTCATTTTCTGGATCTAAGCTAATAATACCTTCGGAAGAACCACCTGCGGGTATATTCAGAACGGTACTGGTCTGCCATTCATCTGTCGTTTTATGTAGGCTAACACCCGATGAAAAACTTCTGACGATAGCATACATTTTTTTTGGGGCCTTTCGAGAAATATCTAGATCAAGCACCAATGTATTTTCTGGTGCATCATAAATAGCGGTATAGTTGCCACCACCATTAGTACTCTTAAAAATTTGATTGGCACTACCTAGATAAATATGGTTGTAACAATCAGGATGAAATAACATTTCAGAAGACTCTGCGAACCAAGGGCTTTCATTTGGCGCAAGCCCCATAGGTATAGACATGATATTACCGTCTAGAGAAGGGGGTACAACACGGCTTTGATTGACATAGTACACACGTAAGCTATCACCAGGATTGACATAGCCACTAGCAGGCTCTCCACCTCCTAAATCTAAGAAATCTCCAAAAGGATAATCTTCGCAATATACGTCTACTCCATTATGAAAAGTACCACCAACTAGAATGTCATAATTCCAACCAGAACCAAAACCCCAAAAATCTGCACCGTGAATACCTTTCATCATAAACTCAGGTTGACTGGCAAATAAATCTTCAGATTTGTAAATACCACCATCTGTTGATGCCCAATAGGTATCACCAAATGCCCGGAAATCTTGCATGTCTACGTGCATAGGTTGATAATTGCCACAACCATAATTGTAAATGCACTGAAAGCTGTCACCTCCATCTTCAGATCGCCACATACCGATTCCGCCTACCAAGATTTCATCTGCATTAGAATTAGATGCCATCATAGCACAATTGTAAAAACCTTGATTGAAAGAGAAAACATCAGCTGCGATCAAGTTGGGAAAGGATGCTGTATGTGGAGCACCATCATAGCCTTTCGTATTGATCCAAGAATCGCCACCATCTGTGCTTTTGTAAATACCAATAAAACCTTCATCTCCTTCTTTAGCGTCACCAATTAAAAAAGCATAGATACGCATAGTATCGGCATTGGAAACTGCTATTCTTGCACCATTTACACTTCGTGCGGGATCATTAGATGCATACCAACCATTGATTTGTTCTTCCCAAGTCATTCCTCCATCTTCTGAACGAAGGAATTGATGTGTATTTGTATTAAGATTATTTCTTACCGTATACAGTATATTTGGAAATCCTGGCCTTGCTTTGATATCGTAACAATGATTCGTCAAGACTTGTGTCCAATTTTCACCTGCATCTTCTGTACGATAAATACCATCCCTGCCTGCCAAAAGAACAATATCAGGATTGGTGGTATGGATATGAATTTCTGCAGGTGTTTCGATATAACCAAATAAAGGTGCATTGGCTAATAAAACCACCTCCCAAGAAAAACCTCCATCAATAGATTTATAGACTTCGTTTCCAGCACCGGCATATACAATGTCAGGATTGATAGGGTGCACGGCGATGGCTTTAAATCCTGCATTAGCAACCACTACCTGGTTGGCAACAGCCGTCACAATACCATAGGAAACATTAAACCAATTTTCGCCACCATCTGTAGTTTTATAGAGTTCTCCTGGTTCGGTTCCACAGTACATGATGTCAGCTTGTGCAGCACATGAGCCAATTGAAAATACATTGGTTTGAGCACCACTTTCTGATCCATTGGAGTAAAAATTTCGAAAAGGACCCATTAAGGACCAATTACCAGATCTATTGATCGTATGATAGCGATCCTTTCGCTTTTGTACGAATTGATGTAGGCCTAGTTTTTTACTTTCCTCAATGAACCCATCTTCACCGATGAAGGGATCAACTGCTCTTCGCCATCGTCTATAGAATTGAGTATGAAAAGATTTTTGAAAGCTGTGGGTATTGTAATATTCCCAATACAGCCGATCGACCTCGTCTATATTAGGTCTTTCAGCATACATCAACTTAGCCCATGCTGGTGCATTCTGATAAGTTTGGCTTTCTTGGTTTGTGGGTGCCTGCCCCAAAAGGGAGTAAGCCATGAACCATAAGAAGAAGAAGGTTAATTGTTTCATTGTTTATTATTTCGGTCAAAGAATCAATAAGTTATACCATAATAATAAATTGTTAGGCTTAGTATAAACTTAAGCAATGAAACTATTAGCAGTTGGATGACAAAGCATTTACCATTCTTCCCAATTGCTGTAATCATATTGATCACCTTTATAGCCATCAATCTCGCGACGTTCGCGTTTGGTAGGTCGGCCAGCTCCCTTTTCTCGTTTTTCTGAAGCTCCTTTGCCTACAAACCAGTCTTTGTATTTATCTAATTCTTCTTGCGGGGTAAGGTCTTCGTAGCACTTTTGTGCGATGGGGGCACCTACTCTTTTTTGAAGTAAATCAATGACTTTAAATTGTAAATCGAAGCCATTTTTTTTGACATCGACTAATTCTTCTCTTTGCAGTAAATAAGAAGGTTTTACATTAGTGCCATTTACCTTAACTTTACCCGATTTGCATGCATCTGTAGCCATCGTTCTAGACTTGAAAATACGAACGCTCCAAAGCCACTTATCTACTCTAACTTTTTGCAACATGGATCAAAACTCTATTTTTTGAATTATTGATTGAACACGAAAAATAGGGTAGAGGTTCCCCGTTTATTTATCCTCTAAAGAGGGATACTGCATATTTAGGGCTTCCATCCCTTCTACAATAGTTTTAACGACAATGTAATCACGATACCAACGCTCATCCACTGGAGTGATGGTCCAAGGTATTATACTTTGGTTGAGGACGTCCTCATAACAGCGCATATATTCATCCCAGTGTTCTCTTTCTTTCCAATCATTGGCATTATGCTTCCAGTTTTTCTCTCTTTCATCGATACGTTCTTGCAATTCGATGGCTTGCTGATCGTAGGAAAGGTGCAGATAAAACTTAAATATTAAGGTATTGCCATCAAATTGGAGTAATTCTTCGAAAGCATTAATCGCTTTCATTCTTTTGTTATACTTTTCTTCGTCAATCCAACCATGTACTCTTTGGATGAGAACATCTTCATAGTGAGAGCGATTAAAGACCTGGATATTTCCTTTTGCAGGAACTTTTTTGTGTACTCTCCAAAGAAAGTCGTGGGCAAATTCTTCTTCTGTTGGCTTTTTGAAAGAGTATACATTGATATTGTTGTGGGTACAGTCTCTAAATACCTTTTTTACTGCACCGTCTTTACCACTGGCATCCATTCCTTGAAAAATGACCAATACACTATGCTTGCCTTCTGCAAGGAGAAGCTGGTGTAATTCGCCTAGCCTTTCGGCAAATTGTTCTGTTTTTTGTTTGATTTCTTTCTTTTCAATACCTTGAGGAGGGCGTGTTGAGTAATCTGAGAGTTTTATCATGATCTTTCGTTAAATGGGCCTAAAGAATAATGCAAGCTCATTTTTATTTTCTAAAAATGACCAAAGCGAACGTTCTAGTAGAGAGTTCAGTGCATTGGTTTGCTAGAATAATAAAAAAATAAGTGCATATAATGAATTTCTATAACTTAATACTAGAAAAGGATAAAGGTTCATACTTAACTATGAACGAATAAGGCGCGGTAAAAGAATTGGACACTATTCACCAAGTTATTAAACTCCCATTTTAGTTCTTTTCACTAGGTAAGATTGTAAAATAGGTTTAAAGCCAGCATTAATATCTGCTTCGATAAAATCGATTTTGTATTGCAAACACTTAATTCGAAGCTGTTCTTTAAATTTGGTCATTTGCTCCACGTAATAGTCTTTAACCTGATTAGACTGAAGGCGAACTTGTTCGCCGGTTTCTATATCAATAAAAAGGTAAGGTCGATTTTCAAAGTCGAAATCAATTTCCTTGGACTGATCTACGGTGTGGAAAAGAACAACCTCATGTTTGTTGTGCTTCAAATGCTGTAAAGCAGCAAAAAGCTTATCGACTTCATCCGTTTGTTCAAACATATCGCTGAAAATTACGACCATAGAACGCTTATGGATACTTTCGGCAATTTGGTGCAAAGCTTCTGCTGCACTAGTCGTTTTATTACGTTCAGGATGAGCAATTAGCTGATCTAAGTAGCTGAGAAGCAGTCTATAGTGAGAAGTACTAGATTTGCAGCGGGTATGAATATTAACAGACTTGTCAAAAATAGATAGTCCAAATGCATCTCTTTGTTTCTTTAATAAATTCATCAAAGCTGCTGCAGAAAGGGCAGAGAAACGCAATTTATTGATGTAATCTGTACTATTTTTAGAGACCTCTGGAAAGTACATTGAGGAGGAAGCATCAATGACAATTTGACATCGTAAATTGGTTTCTTCCTCAAATCTTTTGACAAACATCTTATCTGTTCGAGCATATACTTTCCAATCAATATTTTTGGTAGATTCTCCTTGGTTATACAAGCGATGTTCAGCAAATTCTACTGAAAACCCATGAAATGGACTTTTATGTAAACCAATGATAAAGCCCTCCACTACTTGCTTGGCTAATAACTCTAAGTTGCCTAAATCTCGAACATTGATATTATCTAATAAACTCATGCTGTCTTTTTAGAGGTCGCTATTAAAACAAAGCTCTTATTTAAGGCTTTTTGCTTAAATAAGAGCTTAAACTATTATATTTTAACGTATCATTAAAGCTGAGCGTCGATTTTCTCCGCTAATTTTTGTTTCGTAATCATACCTACGTGTTTTTCAACCACTTGACCATCTTTGATGATTAAGATAGTGGGAATGCTACGGATGCCAAATTCCGTAGATACCTTTGGATGATGATCAACATTCACCTTGCCAACAGTTGCTTTACCTTGGTACTCTGTAGCCAATTCTTCTACAATTGGACTAACCATACGACAAGGGCCACACCACTCTGCCCAAAAGTCAACTACGTGAATACCTGACTCTGTGGTAGTTTTGAAATTATCATCTGTGAATTCGAAAGCCATTTTTTTGCAGTTTTAGACTTGTAAAAAATAATTGAACCACAAAAATAACAATCCTTATATTTATGTAGTTCTAAACCAACATATATTGTTCCATTCATTTGTCCTGATTAGGACATCTGAACATGAATGAGACTTACAAAAAAATAAAACAATTCTTTTCTCTGAAAGTTTTATCCAAAAAATCTTCAATTTGAAACGATTTATTACTCAGAAAACCATCATTTGGTGCTTATTAGGTAGCATAGCATTGCTTTTGCGCTACATTCTAGGGTTTTTCCCACATATCATTGAGCAATATTATAGTAGAGGAATTTTTTTAAGTGTTCGAGCAGTGATTGATCATTTCTTGGCGTGGCTTCCTTTTCCTCTACTTTATATTTTCTTTAGCGTTTTAATAATTGTATTGATTAAAAGACTGATCGTCTTCATTCGATGGAATGAAGGCTGGATAGTGAAAATAATTCGGGCTATTACTTCAATTATTGGATTTTGGATGGGCATAGTCTTTTTCTTTTTAGTACTATGGGGCTATAATTACGGCCGAATATCTTTAGAAAAGAAGCTTGGTCTAGACACACAACCCTTATCAAAAGAAGAACTATGGGCAGAGTTACAAAGAGAGACTGCTGAAATTATCGACTTAAGGTATACCTTAAGCACGTCAAATGATTCCATTGCTTTGGGTAAAAATGACATCCCTGAGAATCAGTCTAGGATTTTAAGGGATGGATTAGAGGGGGCTTTAGCGGAGATGGATTATTCTACTTTTGGAAAGGTAAGGGCAAAACTTATTTACCCGAAAGGTATATTCTTGCGCTTTAGTTCTTCAGGTTTATATTTCCCTCTAACGGGAGAGGGACATGTAGATGCAGGCCTTCATCCCTTGCAGATCCCTTATGTGATGACCCATGAAATGGGACATGGATACGGTTTTGGAGATGAAGGGACTTGTAATTTTCTAGGATACCTTGGATGTATTTATTCTGATCATCCTTTCACCCGATATGCTGGGCATTTGGCCTACTGGCGCACCTTAGCTGTCAATTACCAACGTTATGATTATGACCAGTATTGGGAGTTTCGACACGAGCTTCCAATGGGGATTCAAGCCGATTTGGATGCGATTAACCAAACTTTACGCAATTACCCGGATATCATGCCAAAGGCTAGATATATTGCCTATAATACCTATTTAAAAGCTCAAGGTATTAAAGAGGGAATGAAAAATTATAATCGGGTGATAATGTTAGTGCACGCATGGAAGAATAAAACGACCAGCTTAAAACAGAATGAAGCCTCTTTTTGAAAACTTATTTTTGAGTTGTTTTTTAATGATAATTGATAGTCTTATCCCTAGAAAATAATGACAAAATACTAAAAGATACTTAAGCGGCTAGTCAAAATTGCTTGTATAAGGAAATTGTCCCTACGAAAACCATAAGAAACTGACGATAAGAAAGTTACGCATGATTTTTGTAGGGGCGCTAAAACCTGTCAGCCTAAGGCTGAATTTTATTGTACCAATTACTGCCTGCCTGCTGGCAGGCTCTAACCTAACTACTTACAGTGTATTTAACCACCTGCTTTTTTGGTATTAGAATATCCTTTATTTAAAAGTAAGTCAACTATCTTTTCTCTGTGGTTGCCTTGAATAATAATTTCGCCATCTTTGGCAGAGCCTCCAACGCCACACTTAGATTTAAGAAATTTAGCCAAATCTTTTAATTCGTTATCTGGCCCAACAAAGCCTGTTATTAGCGTAACTTCCTTCCCTTTTCGTTGCTTGCGATCAATCATTACACGAAGTTTTTGCTGATTAGCAGGAATCTCCTCTTGTTCTTCTTGCTCTTCGTACTGATATTCAAAATCAGGATTTGTAGAGAATACAATACCTTTTCTATTTTTTTTATTTTTTCCCATTATATATAGTTTAAAATGATCGCAAGTATCCAACACCAGGTGCAGATACTGGATCAGAAATGAAGTCAGAAAAATAAAACAGTCCAAGGTCAAATCGGTTCCGATCAACTAACCAACTTATTCCAATACCTGGATACCATGATTGATCTAATCGATCGATAAATAAGGTGTCAATTATAACTTTAAATTTTTCTGAAAGACTGAATAACCCACCAATGGACATAAAAAATGGCGTTTTAACCCTAGTATTATTAGTACTTCTAAGTGGAATACTCAAGCCTGTAGAAATGTTTAAAAAATTGTTGCTCTTACCGATAGAAGCCACTGTGTACAGATGAATGAGACGCCTTGAAGTTCTGGGACCAGATAATCCAAACATAAAATCAATACCAGCCCCATAATTAAAAAAACGATTCGGATCATTGGTAGAAATCTTAGATTTTAATAACAATGTATAGGGCATGACATAGCCTACACCTATAGAATAATTATCAGTTGCTCCCAAATCTAAGCGATTGAGTAGGAACTGGGAGTTTTGAAATTGTTTCTGTCTTCTTCCTAAATTAAAGGCCGTTTTGCTGATGAATAACTCTGAAAAAGGATTGTAAAATTGATCGTCATATTCATCCTCTTCCGTTTCATTGACGACTCCTAATTCTTCAATCTCCTCTAATTTATAGGTAATAATACTTCCTGAGTTTAGCTCAAAACGTACTTTATTACTGTCTAAATAAAGAATTCGTCCAATAAATTGATCACCTCGTGAAGAAATAAGCTTGTGTTGCTGTTCTTTATCTCTCAAATTGATTTTAGCACTCACTTTCTGAGCAAAAATTGGAACCGCAAAAGCCAAGAACAATAGCAAAAAAGTGATTTTCTTTAATTTAAAGAAGAGGTTCATAATGCTTTCCATTTTATTCAGTGTGAAGGTAAGGTATGAAGTAGAAATCATTTATTAAACTTTCGTCAAATTAGTTTGTCTTTCCTTTGAATTATTATTTTTGGCGTAAAGATTTGCAAAAAATGAGTCTGACCAACGTTATCAACAACAAAGCTACCCGTCTTTTTTTAGTATTAGCTGGATTTTTTGTCGCCAATGCTTTAATTGCTGAATTTATTGCTGTAAAAATTTTCTCCCTAGAGGGTACACTGGGGTGGGAAAAAATCCATTTATATCTATTTAATTATGAAGGGTCATTAGATTTTCCTGCAGGGGTATTACTTTGGCCAGTCGTTTTCATTATGACGGACATCATTAATGAATATTACGGTAAAAAGGGAATCCGATTTCTTTCTTACCTCACTGTTGGCCTGATTTCTTATGCATTCTTTATGATTTACATTGCGGTATCCTTCGTTCCAGCAGAGTGGTGGATTAGTCAAAATGTAAAGATGGGTGTACCTGACATGCAAGCTGCCTTTAAAGCGGTATTGGGTCAAGGAATGTTGATTATCATTGGTTCGATCATTGCCTTTTTAGTCGCTCAAATTGTCGATGTTGTGGTGTTTCATAGAATTAAAAAAGCGACTGGTGAGAACAAGGTTTGGCTTCGAGCAACAGGCTCTACGTTAGTTTCTCAATTGGTAGATAGTTTTGTAGTGACCTACATTGCTTTTGTATTGGGGCCGAAGATAACGAATCTAGGAGGGGAACCCTGGGCGATCAATCAATTCTTTGCTATTTCATCTATTCAATATGTTTATAAATTTATTGTTGCGATTGCATTAACACCTGTTATTTATCTAGGACATTACTTGATGGATAGCTATCTTGGAGCTGATTTGGCTAAAGAAATGAAAGAAAAAGCCACAACTTGGAATTAATAATAAGATATCACTTATAATTTATAGATGATAAATCATCACTTATAATTTATAGATGATAAATTATTGTTTAAAATTTATAGATGATAAATCATCACTTATAATTTATAGATGATAAATCATTGTTTAAAATTTATAGATGATAAATCATCACTTAAAATTTATAGATGATAAATCATTGTTTAAAATTTATAGATGATAAATCATCACTTAAAATTTATAGATGATAAATCATTGTTTAAAATTTATAGATGATAAATCATCACTTA
>JAKVCU010000012.1:759-14207 GCA_022448955.1 Saprospiraceae bacterium | reverse complement strand
AATTTATAGATGATAAATCATCACTTATAATTTATAGATGATAAATCATTGTTTAAAATTTATAGATGATAAACCATCGCTTATAATTTATAGATGATAAACCATCACTTAAAATTTATAGATGATAAATCATCGCTTATAATTTATAGATGATAAACCATCACTTATAATTTATAGATGATAAATCATCGCTTATAATTCAGAAATGAATCAGATAACCAATACCATTTTAATGGTTCGTCCGGCTGCATTTGGATTTAATGAAGAAACTGCAGCGAATAATGCTTTTCAAGTAAAAAATGAATCCCTTGGTGCAGAAGAAATTCAGCAACGTGCTTTGCATGAATTTGACACTTTTGTAAATAAATTGAAAGCTATAGGTGTAGAGGTAATTGTGGTAGAAGATAGTACTGAACCGCATACGCCTGATGCTATATTTCCGAATAATTGGATTAGTTTCCATCAAGATGGATTAGTAGTGACCTATCCGATGTTCTCTAGTATTCGCCGAAAGGAAAGACGCCCTGAAATAATTTCTGATTTGATGGCTAGCTTTTCTGTAGAGACTAGAATCTTTTTTGAGGATTATGAAAGAGAAGAGAAGTATTTAGAAGGCACAGGGAGTCTGGTATTAGATAGAGTGAATAAGGTAATGTATGCTTGTTTAAGTCCAAGAACAAATAGTGCTCTCACAGAAGAATTGGCCGAAAGGCTGGATTATAAAGCAGTTATTTTTACGGCTGTGGATGAAGAGGGGCAAGAAATCTACCATACCAATGTGATGATGGCATTAGGAGAAAGCTTTGCCGTAGTTTGCTTAGATGTGATTGCTGATATCATGGAAAGGCAAGAATTTATTGAAGTACTAGAGGATTCAGGTAAGGAAATTATTGAGATAGAGATAGAACAGATGATGCAATTTGCAGGTAATATGCTTCAAGTCAGAGGTGAAGATAGTTCTTACTTAGTAATGTCTCAAGCTGCTTATGATTCTTTAGATGAAGAACAAATTGAAGAGATTGAGCAACATACTAAAATCCTTTCCAGCCCAATTCCTACCATTGAGGAATTAGGTGGTGGAAGTGTTCGTTGTATGATGGCCGAGGTTTTTTTACCTAAACTTAGTGTTTAAGGTAAGAGCTATGGGGATGATCTTTATCCCGAACCTTCTTGCATACGTTTTCTGCTTCTCTAGGACGATCAGTAGCCAGAATATCAACCCCCATTTCTATTAATTGCTGATAGATGTGTTCTCCTTTTGCAGCAGCTTGGCCATCTATATTACCCATGGTGCCCTGTATACAAAGAATCCCTTCTTCATGGAGCTTTTGATAAAAATCCGCTGTTTTTCGATTGGTACCTGTGAAGGCAAGAATGTTTTTTGAAGGAATTCCAGATGCTTTCCACTTTTCTAATTCTTCTTCATTGCGAATGCCAAGAGATATCATCAATTTAGGATTGATAGCGTATACTTTTTGAGCATCTTCAACATTATAGGTGATGATGATTACATAGTCTTCTACATGCTTTTGCTCCACCATTTTAATTACCTGTTCAACTGGTACCTCTCTTTTTATATCTAGAGATGCTATTGTTTTACCTTTTAACCATTCTAGTGTTCTAGAAAGACTTGGGACTCGATAAATGGTTAATCTTTCTTCATCATCTACCAGAAAAAGCGTACTAATTTCTTTCCAAGTTTTTTCCTTCACTAATCCATTGCCATTAGTTGTACGATCAAGTGAACGATCATGCATTAATAATAATACACCATCCTTGCTCATGCTAATATCAAACTCAATCATAGCATAGTTAAAAAATAGGGTGTAATCGAAGGTCTCAATACTATTTTCTGGGTTGCCAGGGATATTTTTTCCGCCCCGATGAGCACTCACTAGTGGAAAAGGCTTCTCCGTAGGAGATAAAAAATCATATAATCCCCCAGGAGGAATTTGTATATAATGATTTTTAAAATCCTGTGCAAATAAACTTTGCCCAAAGAATATTACTAATGAAATGAATAAGTACTTCATCTATTGATCATTTTGGCTATCCATAAAAAATGGGGTCTGCAAAAGCAGAACCCCAAAATAAGTATTTTTTATCGTTTCAATTCCAATCGACTATTATTGGAAAATATAACGTACACCAATTTGTGCTTGCCAACGTGAAGAACGTGTACGACCTGTGTCGATCAAGTTACCGTTACCCTCCCATGGATCAACACCATTGACAAGATCTCTATCAATTGTGTATTCAGGAGTGGTATTTCCATCACTCATATCATTTGCTAGATTTACAACTCTATAGTTTCCAAATCGACCAGCTCTGCGTAATAAGCCCCACTCTGGATTTAACAAGTTTGTGAAGTTGAAGATATCAGCAGTAAACTGAAGTGTATGTTTCTTATCACCTACTTTTAAGTAAAAATCTTGGATGAAACGTAAATCCGCTGTCAATTGCATTGGAATACGACCACCATTACGCTGAGCGTAATCACCACGACGTTCACTTAGGTGTGGATCATTTTCAATGTATTGGTCAAGAATGGCCCACTGATCTTCAGCAGTGTAAGTAACACCATCTATTTCCACATCTACTAAAAATGCTTCATCAGCATTTTCAGGAACATAGTATAATTCGTTGCTATCAAAACCACGATCATTTACGAAATCTCTGTTACGTACACCAATTACATGAGAGAAGTGACCACCTGTTTGAGCATTGATATTCAATGAAAGTGTTGAACTACCGAAGTCTAAATAATCAATAGAGTAAGAGAATTGACCAAATACACGATGTCCAGCAGCAAAGAAAGAACGCTGAGGGTCTCCTAGATCATTTCTACCCATTGGGTTATGGTAACCTCTCCACTGAGAGTTATTCTGAGAAGATGTACCATCAAATGCGTTGAAAGAATCACCATAAGAGTAAGATAAAGTTGCTGTAAAGCCATTGTCAAAAGGCTTAGTCAATGTAGCAGCAAGGTTGTAAGAATATCCAACACTTGTATTGCTTGCAAGCATGATATAAGTATACGTTGGATCAACTAAACTAGCTCCATCAAAAAGAGGTCTATTGTCACCACCTGCTGTAAGGTTTCTATCTGAAGGTTTGATGTTGAAGTTCTCATAACGAACAGCATTAATATTCTGAGTAAAGATACCTTCTAACGTACCTATCATTCCCCATGGCAATTTATGATCAACAGCTAAGTTTGCTTTTAATACCTGTGGTAATTTGAAATCAGCAGCAAATAAATCAACCTGACCAGATGGAACTGGATTAGCCAAATCTGCCATAACTGGTTGTTTCTGCACGTCTGGTTCAAATTCAACATTTTCTAATTCCGCTTCACCAATGTTAAAACCATAATTGTTGTATGCACCACCCGGCCATACCAATGGTAAACGAGAAGTAAAGATACCTACACCACCACGAAGCTGAGTTCTATTACTACCTCCAACATTATAGTTAAACCCTAAACGAGGTGAAAATAATAACTGTGGATCAATAAACTGACCTGTTTTAGCACCTTTCATATCATATCCTAATGCTTCAATAGCTGGAATAGTGTTATTGTTGAACTGTTCATTTATTGGTTGATCATCTGTCCAGAAAGGAATATCAATACGTAAACCATAAGTCAATTTGAAGTCATTATTTACTTGGAACTCATCTTGTGCATAAATACCTAATAACATTTGTCCAAATTCAGCAATAGCACTAGATTCATCACCTGCAATATTATCTACCTGTGAGAAAGAACGCTCGTATTCTGTTGCAGGCATATCTGCTAAGAATTGTTCAACCCCAGTCATTTCGCTGTTATCAAACCAGCGGTAACGTCCGTAGTTGTTACGGATGAATAAGTTACCAGCGTTGAAGTATTCAAAGTTTACACCAAATACCAAGTTGTGACGACCTTTGTAGATAGAAAAGTCGTTATTGATTGTAAAGATATCTTGGTTCAACAAGTTAGCTGTAGAGAATCGTTCTGCACCGAAGTTAAGGCCTCCATCATCCCCATCTTCAAGAAATACAGTTGGGAATGGATCACCAGAAGGGTCACGGTCATCACGTACAATGGTCAAACCAATTTTTAGGTTATTTGACATTGTAGAACCAATTAGCGTATTCAATTCTAATGCTGAAGAATTTGTTTGAGAAACGAAAGACTCAGAACCGTTAATAAAGTTAAGACTTCCTCTAGAAGAACCTCTAGCTTCTAGATTATCTGCATTTACAAAAGAGTGACGGAAGGATAATTTATTATTATCATTAATGTTATAATCTAATTTGATTAAAAACTTCTCAGAATTTAAAAAAGAGGTATTATTGTCAAATGATCCTATTTCATATCCATAAGAATCAGAAACAAAGTCTCTAATTGTTTCAACTCCATTTGCATCAACAAAGCCTTCATAGTCAGCAATGTCAAAAGGCTGAGGAATCTCGTCACGTTGGATTTCAGCATTAGCAAAGAAGAATAATTTGTTTTTGATGATTGGACCACCCAAACGGAAACCATAAGTTGTTGCAGAGAAATCTGCAAGTGGCTGTCTGTCTTCGATGTCAATACCAGGTCTGTTTCCTGCTAATGCTTCACTACGTGTGAAATAGTAAGCAGAACCTTCTAAGTTATTTGTACCAGAACGAGTTACGGCATTGATAGAACCACCTGCGAAACCAGATTGACGTACGTCAAATGGAGCAATGGCAATTTGAAATTGCTCAATCGCATCGATAGAAATAGGCTGAACACCTGTCTGACCACCATTAGTACCAGAATCAGCCAAACCAAATGCATCATTGTTTACAGCACCATCAATATAGATTGTGTTGTAACGAGCATTTTGACCCGCTAAGGAGATTACAAAACCATCAGTATCCTCACTGATGTTTGCTAATGGGTTAAAACGGGCAAAGTCACCAATTGCACGAGTAATAGTTGGAATTTCGTTGATTGTTTTTTCGTCAACTACTGTTTCTTGACCAGTTCTGTTACCATCAAAAATGTCAGAACGGCTAGAAGTAATCACAATTCCTTCTAATTCCGTTGCAGTTTCCTGCATGGTAGCATTGAATTGGAAAGTTTGTCCTAGCGTTAAGAAAATTCCTTCTCTTTTGAAATCTTCATAACCTGTGTAAGAAACAGTAATAGTGTAAGGACCACCTACACGCATACCTGGGATACGATAGTATCCGTCTAAATCTGTAGAGTTACCATAAACTGTACCAGAAGGTGTGTGCACCGCTAATACATTAGCACCAATTAGGGCCTCTCCGTTGGCATCAAGGATACGACCACTTAAAGAAGAGGTCGTAACACCTTGTGCCATTGCTGCTGTACCAAAGCATGCTAAGGCAGCAAAAAGAACAAGTGATTTGAACAGCTTAGAAACGTTCATAAACTAGTGATTTTTATGAAATAAATGTTGAATTAAAAATCGGGAGCAAAGGTAGGTAGCCTATGTTAAGTAAATGTTAACACTGCATAAGTTTTTATGATGTCTTAACTTATAATTGTTAAGATTTTGTTAAAAATTCTTGTCTGCTGTAATTTTTCATCACCTGTTTTTTTGTAAAGTATTCAATTTCAATTAATTATGTGTGAAGTGTCTTGTTTCGATTTACTTGCCCTTTTTTGTTTTGCAAAAATTACCATAATTTTCAAGTTATAGCTTTGACTCAAAAATTACATATCTAATGCGTAAAACATTTACTCTTCTAATCCTTCTTTTGACAGCATACTTTTTGCCTGCTCAAAGTAACTTACTTATTTCAGGAGTAGTTGATGGCCCACTTCCTGGTGGAAAGCCCAAAGCAGTAGAACTCTATGTCCTTGATGATATAGCTGATCTTAGTGCTTATGGATTGGGGGCTGCTAATAATGGCGGAGGTACAGATGGACAAGAATATACCTTTCCAGCCGATGCAGTGATGGCAGGTACTTATATATATGTGACCACCGATAATACTGATTTTAATACCTTTTTTGGCTTTAATGCCAACTATGTGGATGATCAGTTAAATTCATCTGTCAATATTAATGGGGATGATGCTATCGAGCTTTTCCAAAATAGTGCTGTAGTAGACGTGTTTGGTGAAATAGATACTGATGGAACAGGCACAGCTTGGGAATATAAAGATGGCTGGGTATATCGAGTAGATGGAACTGGGCCTGATGGCAGCAATTTTGTGGAACAAAATTGGACCTACACAGGGATTGATGTTTTAGATGATGAAACTTCTAATGCAACGGCTGCATTTCCTTTCCCTGTTGGTACTTATTCGCCAATGGGTAGTGATATGGTGATAGCAAATGATGATTTTGTTGTGACTGATGTCAATGTTTCAGTAGATATTAATATCCTAGCAAATGATTTAGTTCCTGGCAATTTGTCTTCAGTAACCCTTGTGAATAATCCTTCTGATGGAGTAGCCAATATTGTCAATAATCAACTTACTTATTTTCCTTCTCAAGATTTTTGTGGTACAGATGTAATGGAATATGAAGTTTGTAATGACATTAGCTGTGATACGGCTATGGTTACCGTAACAATTGATTGTCCTTTTTCATATCCAATTTATGATATCGCAACGGTGACAAGCGTTGATATGGACGGTAATGTTGATTCATTAGAAGTTTTATGTGAGTTATCTGGGCTTGTATATGGTATAAATACCCGTGGTCAAGGTGGATTTCAGTTTACAATGATTGATGCTGGTAACAATGGTATTAATGTATTTAGCTCTGAAGAAACATTTGGTTATACGGTCAATGAGGGAGATGAGATAATCGTGAGAGGAGAGATTACACAGTTCAACGGGCTTACAGAAATTATTCCAGATGAATTAATCTTAGTATCTGTTGGCAATACATTGATAAATCCCTTAGAAACAGATAAGCCCACTGAATCTACAGAATCGAGTTTAATTCAGGTCATGGATTTAAAAATTATAGATCCAAATCAATGGGGCGATGGTATGTTTGGGTTTAATATAGAGGTTACGAATGGAATTGATACCTTTGAGATGCGTATCGATAATGATTCAGAGGTCTTTAATGAGTCTATTGATGTCGTGACCAATCCAGATTTATTTGGGGTCATTGGTATTGGTGGTCAGTTTGATAATACGGAACCTTATACAGAGGGCTATCAAATTGCACCAAGGTTCAATACTGACTTCATATTTATTGATCCATCATCAACTGTAGAGCCTGCATTTTCAAAACTTATCCAGCTTTCGCCAAATCCGGTAATGGATGTACTGACCGTTGACATGCAAGAATATTTTGATCAGCTGAATATCTATGCTGTAGATGGATCATTATTACAAACAATATTACCTCAAAGCTTAAGATTGGACGTTGATATGAGTAATTGGCCTGCAGGAATGTATCTAATTTCATTTATCAAGAATAACAAAACTTGGACAACTAAAGTCGTCAAATAATAATTAGTTGTTGGTCGATGGTTGTTAGGGCTCGTTTTATCGTTCCAACCAACAACTATTAGCCAACAACCATTAACTAATTACAACAACAATGCTAGGAATCGCGCTATCTGGTGGAGGAGCATTAGGAATTGCTCATATTGGTGTATTGAAGGCACTGGAAGAATACAACGTACGCCCAGACATCATCTCTGGCTGCAGTGCAGGAGCTATTGCAGGCGCACTTTACTGTAGCGGGAAAAGATCTGGAGATTTACTCGAATTTGTAAAAAAAGCTTATACCTATAAAATGCTACAATTACGATTTCCGACAAAGGGATGGGTAAGCTTAGGTTACTTACGTAAAATGCTGATCGATGCGCTAGAGCGTGATCGATTTGAAGATTTAGAAATTCCACTATTGGTAGCTGCGGTGAATCTTAATACTGGTAAGTTAGAGATATTTAAAGATGGATCCTTGGTTGATACTGTAGTGGCTTCTTCTTCTGTTCCAATGATGTTTCAACCGGTAAAAATTGGAGATTATCAATATGTAGATGGCGGAATGCTGAATAACTTCCCCGTAGAGCCATTAATTGGGATGGCTGATAAAATCATTGGAGTAAATGTTATTCCTAATATTGAAGTGCCAAATAAATCCATCAGTAATTTGGTGGGTATCGGTATGCGTTGTTTTGAGCTCTCTTTAGAAGCTAATACGATGCATGGTCGCTCGCATTGCGATATTCTGATTGAGCCCAAAAAGCTCCACGACTACAGAATGTTCCAAGTCTACAAGTATGAAGAAATTGCCCAAATTGGTTATGATGCAACCATGGAGCAAATGGACGAAATATTGAAGGTAGTTAATTCAAAAACACCGCAAAAGATTCCACATTCTTGATTTTTACATCGATATTTTCCTTTAAGGTAGTTGCTAAAGATAATCCTACATAATCTACTCTTATAGGGAAAGATTTATGTTTGCGATCCACCAAGACGGCTACTTCCAATTTTTTAGGCAAGGTATCTAATATGGGGCGGCAAGCATAGAATAAAGTTCGGCCAGTATTTGCAACATCATCGATAAGAATAACTACTTTATTTTTTAATTGTGACTCAGGCATCTCGATATAGATTTCCTCTTGCATTGGATTGGCGGGGTTGAGCTTTATCCGAGTGACTACGATATCAATATTGGTCATCTCTAAAAGACACTTCATCAATAGTTCAGCAAAGACAATACCATTATTGTTGATACCTGCTAAAATAATCTCTTCTTCTTCACAATTATGCTCCGCAATTTCAATTGCTAAACGATTAATTTTCTGTTGAATTTGTCGATGATTAAGAATTTGCATTCTGATTCGATTATAGTAAAACTCAATTTTATTTATTTTTATTCTGAATAGTAAATTTAGACCCAAATATTTTTTAAGATTTCCCAATCGAATTGTACTTTAGCGAAAATTCGCTATTGAAATACCTTTAATGATGATACAACAAATCATTTTTGTCTTACTTAGTATTGCGGCTTTTGGATTGGCAGGAAGAGCATTTCTTCGCATACGAAGAAATATTTTGCTTGGACGCCAAGAGTATAAAGTTGAAGGAGATCAAAGCTTGCGTCTTCGTAATATGGCTCTAGTTGCCTTTGGTCAGCAAAAAATGTTTAAACGATTCATTCCAGCTATTTTTCACCTTTTTATCTACGTAGCATTTTTAATGACACAGGTAGAGCTGATTGAAATTATCATTGATGGTGTTTTTGGTCTGCATCGCTTTTTTGCTCCACTTCTAGGTAGTCTTTATACCTTTATTATCGGGTTTATTGAAATACTTTCCCTTTTAGCTTTTATCGCGACGCTTATTTTCTTAATCCGTCGTAACCTCCTGAAAATTCCAAGGTTCCATAAAGATGAAATGACAGGTTGGCCGAAGTTGGACGGTAACTTAATCCTTTATGGAGAAATCCTTCTTTTGATTGGTATTTTCTCTATGAATGGTGCAGATACTTTGCTACAGCAAATGGATCCAGCGCATTATCCGAGTACAGGCTCTTTGCCTGTTAGTTCTTGGTTAGGCCCTGCTTTGTTTGGCGGTATGAGTGAAGCCAGCTTGATTGGTTTAGAGCGTTTTGGATGGTGGTTGCACATCATTGTGGTATTTGCATTTTTGAATTATTTACCATATTCTAAGCATTTACACATTCTTTTGGCTTTCCCCAACACCTATTATGCAAGCTTGAAATCTCGTGGAGAAATGGAGAACATCGATGAAATTACCAAGGAGGTTAAAATGATGATGGATCCAGATGCCGCTTTTGATGATGTGCCAATGGATGAAGAAATTCCTGAGTTCGGTTCTAAAGATATATTTGACTTGAGCTGGAAAAATATGTTAGATGCCTATTCTTGTACAGAATGTGGTCGTTGTACTTCTGTTTGTCCTGCGAACCTAACTGGTAAAAAGCTTTCACCACGAAAGGTATTAATGGACATTCGTGATCGTGCAGAAGAAATAGGTCGCAATTTAGATTCTGGTAAAGAAGAGTTCATCGCCACTGATAAAACAGGAGAAGGAGTTGTATTATCTGCCGATAATTATGATGATGGAAAAAGTTTATTCGATTATATCTCTTCTGAAGAGCTTCATGCATGTACGACTTGTAATGCCTGTGTAGAGGCTTGTCCGGTAATGATTAATCCACTTGAACCTATTTTAAAGATGCGTCGCTACGAAATTCTTACACTTTCACAAGGCCCATCTGATTGGTTACCACTTTTCAATAGTATTGAAAATAGCGGCTCTGCCTGGTCTATTCCACAAGACAGAGATAAGTGGACAAAAGAAATTGAATAAGCTATCTAAAAGTAAAAGTTATATGAGTATTCAAATAAAAACAATGGCAGATTACGCTGCCGAAGGGAAAGAGCCAGAAATTTTATTTTGGGTAGGTTGTGCAGGTAGCTATGATGCAAGAGCTCAGAAGGTGACCATCGCTTTCGCTAAAATTCTTGATGCAGTAGGCATGGAATTTGCCATCCTAGGCAATGAAGAAAGCTGTACTGGTGATCCTGCCCGCAGAGCAGGGAATGAATTTTTATTCCAGATGTCTGCTTTGCAGAACATCGAGATTTTGAATATGTATAATGTGAAGAAAATCGTGGCAGCATGTCCACACTGTTTCAATACATTGAAGAATGAGTATCCAGCATTAGGAGGTAAGTATGAAGTAGTTCATCATACACAATTGTTACAAGAATTGATTAATGATGGGCGTATCAAAATGACAGAAGGTGGGAACTTCAAAGGAAAAAAAATTACCTATCACGATTCTTGTTACCTTGGTCGTATCAATGGTATCTACGAAGCACCAAGAAAGGTGCTAGAATCTTTAGATTCTGACCTAGTGGAAATGAAGCGCAGTCGTACAAAAGGCTTATGCTGTGGTGCAGGTGGTGCTCAAATGTGGAAAGAAGATGAGCCCGGTAATAAACGTATTAATATCGAAAGGGTAGAGGAGGCTTTGGATACAGGCGCAGATATCATTGCTGCAAATTGTCCATTTTGTATTACCATGATGTCGGATGGGGTGAAAGCCAAAGAGAATGAAAATGTAATGGTTTATGACTTGGCAGAATTGATTGTAAATAATAATGGATTATAAATCTTTTACATCAATCAGGTGTTTTCAAAAATAAAACGATGGATACATTACACGATCAATCTAGAATTTGGATCTATCAAAGTAATCAAGCTTTTTCAGAAGAAGATTTACCTATAGTGAAGGCCAAACTGCAGAATTTTGCAAGACAATGGGTGAGCCACAGTCGTTCACTTAAAGCTTCTGCAGAAATTTATTATAAACGATTTATCGTCTTAACGGTAGATGAAACGCAGGCAGGAGCAAGTGGTTGCTCGATTGATTCTTCCGTTCGTTTTTTGCAACAGCTTCAAGTAGAATACGGTGTAGATCTTTTTGATCGAATGCATTTCTCTTTCGAGAAGAATGGAGCAGTACATACCGTCTCCAGAAATCAATTTCAAGAACTATTTCATAATGGAGAAATTGATGATCAAACCACCGTTTTTGATACCCTTGTGAAAACAAAGGAAGAGTTTAATAGTCGGTTTAAAAAACCACTAGGGGAAAGTTGGCATAAAAGAATGGTATGATTTTTTGGTTTGTAGTAGCTATAGATTTTATTCGATAAAAATGACTTTCCAACTTGATACTTGGAAAGTCATTTTTTAATACTTTGCAAAATATTTTATTTACTTTCTACTTCCACTCTTTGCTGCGTTAAAAATATTCTGATAAGAAATCTTAGTACACTGTAATCTAAATTACAGTGTACTTGTATGTTTCCTTTGCTTTTTTATTTATTGATCTCTTGATGCGTATGAATGGCTTTTTGCATTTTGGCAGTAAACTTTTTAACCACTTCTTCATTGTAAGAAGGATCTGATTTCATGCGTTTCCAGAAAGGGTGTGTATTGACATCACCTCCATTTTCTATAAATCTTTTTCTGGCTAAAATTATACCCTCCTGTATTTGTTGTTCAGTGATCTCGAAATAGACGATATTACTTTCATCCGGTGTTACAAAATGCATGTCTTCGTGATCTAAATTGCTTTCAATTTTTGGCGTACTTTCAGCTACATGGGTATCTTCCATGCCTAAAGCTTCCTTGAAACCAGGTAAAAGTTTCGCCAAAATGGCATTTGTTTCATTATTCATTCTTTTTAACTCTTCAATCTCCTTACTTTGCTCTGCAACGACTTTACTTATGTCTCCAGCATTCAAGCCAATGGCCACATTTATCTGGTTGTAAGTATCGTTCGTAGAGGAAGACCAAGCCATTCCGACAATGTTTGCATAATCTGCCGCTTTCATATTGGCGGGAGAAATAGCTTTAGCAAAACCATTATTATTTCCTGAAGGGAGAATATAATCTCCAGCATTAACTTTTCCAATGACATGAACGGGTACTTGCCCCATGAAAGCAACTTTTTCGTATTCATTTTCTCTCCCTTCTTCTGGCATATTACCTAAGACGATAGGCTTTGTTGAAATAACAAATAGTTTATCTGCTCCTTCTGTATTTAATGATATTTTACCATTTTTCAATCCTACTACATGGCCAGGAATAAATTTTTCAGAAGAATTGTTTTTAGGTAACCATTCTGCATAATCAGCACTGCCAGATTGATAAGTTACGCCAACATTTGAAGTTTTATTTGCAACAAAAAAATCTCTCTCATCTTGGGCTGCATCTAAGCCCAATGCAATAGCAACCTCATCAGCAATTACAGCAATCTGATTTGCAGTTGCAGCTGCGATCAATGAGGGTACTGGAGCAGTTACGCAGGCACCTAATCCGGCACAAGCCGTTGATGATGTAGAAGCTGCAACAAGGTCAGCAGCCGCAATAACAATAGCAACTGCTCCTGTAGCTACATCTATTTCTGCTAAAGTAATGGCTAGTTCCATTGTTCTTAATTCCTGAACATATTCATCATTGGTTAAAAGTTCAGGAAGTGTTTCACCTTCTATTCGTCCAATTGCAGAGTTGCCATTATTAAAGAAAGTTAAAAAATTATTGCTATTAGATGGAGCTCCAGCATTTGCTTTTATGGCAATTCCTTGGCCACTTCCTTCTACTCTTAGAGGATAAGCATCGTAGTTACTATCGCTACCACTTAGAGAAGCATTTATTGTTACTTGGCCATTCAAATTAGCTTTGCCACTAAAGGTCGCATTTCCATCTACATTGAGGGTACTCTTCAAGTCCGTAGCGCCGTCAACAGTGAGCGAGCTATTTAGATCAGTAGCACCATCAACTTCTAAGACGTTATTTAGATCGGTTCTTCCATCGACATTAAGGGTACCAGATAAGTCCGTAGGAGATCCATTATTGACGTTCAATGCACTATTGAGATCTGTATTTCCATCTACATTGAGTGTACTGTTCAAGTCTGTAGCGCCGTCAACAGTGAGCGA
>JAKVCU010000012.1:0-659 GCA_022448955.1 Saprospiraceae bacterium | reverse complement strand
ACATTGAGGGTGCCAGATAAGTCCGTAGGAGATCCATTATTGACGTTCAATGCACTATTGAGGTCTGTGTTTCCATCGACATTTAAGTTGTTGTCAATATCAGCATCTCTACCTACGGATAAATCTCTACCAATATTTGCATCAACACCTACATCTAGGCTCCCATCGATTTTGAGTGATTTACCGATCCCAACATCACCATTAGCCTGAATGGTTAAACGATTTTGGTTATCTGTTCTAAAGTTTAAATCTTTAGCATCCACATTACCAATAAAATGAAATTGGGGTAAGCTTCCATTATTACCAGTTGTTTTCCAAAATGGGCCTGTAAAAGAGATTGGATCCTTAGATATAATTTCATCTGCAGAACCAGAGTGCATGGCATAGGGTACAGATAATAGCTGACTATTGCTTAGAATTTGATAATTTTGGGTGTTATTTTCTCTAATGGCAATTTCAATCCATACTTCTTTTTGAGACCAAGGAACTTCACTAAATTCGGCTACAGTAGCTCTACCTCTACCAATAATAAGATCAAATAAGCCTAATTCATTTGAACTAACTTTATGAAACTCTTGGAATAATAAGTCTGAATTATCTGCATTTTCGAGCAAAGAGATACGGATATCAATTTCTTTGTTAGGAATAGGCTGTCCTTT
>JAKVCU010000119.1 GCA_022448955.1 Saprospiraceae bacterium | reverse complement strand
CATTGTATTGGTACTTATTCTCAGGGGCAGTGGTCGCATACCAATCACCGATTTGATTCATTCCGAAGGGAGAGTACCAAGAAGATAAAAGATTTACATGTGGAAGTGTAATCTAAAAAGAGAAGGCTATAAGGGAATAATACTTTGTCACCAATAGCAATAGCTCGATCTCAAGTTTTTGATAATTATGAAATTCTAACTAGTTCAGTTTGTAAGGCGCCAATAAAGAGAAACGAGGGATGTCAACTTTAAATTCGGCATGGTTTACCAATTTTTTCATCAAATAAGTCCCATGCATGGTACCCAATTCACTTGAAAGGTTAGACCAAGAAATATACTGGTGTGATTCGCCTGGATTGAGTACTGGTTTTTGACCGATTACCCCTTCTCCTTCTACTTCGCGGATGACACCCGTTGAATCTGAAATTATCCAGTGCCTTCTTAACAATTGAACGGTTTCTGATCCAATATTTTCAATCAATACGCGATAGGCAAAAATATATTTCCCTTCGATAGGATTAGAATATTCAGGTTTGTAGAAGGTTTCTACACTGATACGAATGTCTTTTGTAATGAGCGTATCCATCTTAAAAAGGTATTACAGATTAAATAATCTACCTGGTCTTTTTATCGATAGCAGCTAAAAATTGAGTTAGCTCAATTTGGCATGAAGAAAAATTGTTGAGGAAAACCTATCATTTTATATTTACTTCGTGCTTTATAATTTGTTCTGCTTCGGTTAAGGCATCTTCTAATATATTATTAATAAGGATATAATCAAACTCTTGTTCGTAAGATAATTCTTCTTTCATTCGATATATGCGCGTTTTTAGACTATTTGCATCTTCTGTGTTACGCAACCTCAGCCTTTCGACCAACACATCTATTGATGGAGGCTTTACAAAAACGGTTAAGCACTTTTCAGGATAACAGTTTTTGACATTAAGAGCTCCTTTTACATCAATATCGAATAATATATCCTTTTTTAAATCCCAAAGCCTTTGTACTTCTGATTTTAGGGTGCCATAATATCGGCCCGGGTAGACCTCCTCCCATTCCACAAAAGCGTTCTCTTTTATTTTTTGACGAAAGTCTTCTATTGAGAGGAAATGGTAGTCTTCTTCATCTACTTCATGGTCTCGTTTAGGACGAGTNGTGGCAGAGATAGAGAAGGCCAAATGATCAAATTTGGAAAGTAAATGTCGAACTATGGTGGTTTTACCAGCGCCCGAAGGCGCAGCAAATACGTACAGTTTACTCATAAAGTTAGACTGAATTAGCAACTTGTTCTTTAATCTTTTCGAGTTCGTCTTTCATGCCTACCACCAAGCGTTGAATATTGGAGGAATAAGCTTTTGCACCCATTGTATTGATTTCTCGCCCCATTTCTTGGCTAATGAAGCTGAGTTTTCTTCCCTTCAGCGTACTTTTTTTATCCAACACTTCGATAAAATACTTGCAATGTTGTTGAAGGCGAACTTTTTCTTCTGTAATGTCAATTTTCTCTAGATAATAGATGATTTCTTGTTCAAAGCGGTTTTCATCTACTTTTTCTTTTTTGACATATTCTTCTAAATTTTGCTTCAGCCTTTGTCTCAAGCTTTGAACTCGATCTGCTTCGAATGGATCTAGTTGTGATAGTAAGTCCGTTATTTTTTCTATTCTGATACGAAGATCTGCTTCCATTGCACTTCCTTCCGTCAAGCGGAAACTATAAAAATTATTCAAAGCATCATTGATAGTAGAAGTCAGAGCAGTCCATTCGTTTTCTGAAAGTTCATTCTCTGCTGTAGCTACAACATTTGGCAGCTTTAGAATCGCTTGGAGCATATCTGATTGTTCCATGCCTAATTCTTCAGTTAGGCCTTTTAATTCATTGTAATATCTAGTGAATAATGCTTTATTTAGTCCATAGGCCTCATCTCCTTGATGGGAAGACACGTCGATATTAACATCCAACTTCCCTCTTTCCGCTTTATCAGCCATTAGTTTCCTGATTTCAGCCTCTTTCTCTTTATAGTTTTGAGGGATTTTAAGGCGTACATCGGTAAATTTGCTATTCAGAGAACGAATTTCGACGGTAATCGTTTTATCTTCGTACGCTTTGGCTACACGACCATAGCCAGTCATTGATAAAAGCATGCGTGGTTATTTATAACTTATTTTCTGCACATTCCTCAATTAGTTGTAAGTTATTCATAATATTAATGGAGGAAGGATTCGAATAAATATTTAAAAAAATACAATAGGCAAATATAAACAAGGAACTATAAAATAGTTGCTAATAATTTAATTTTCCGAAAAAGTTTGATGATTTGAGTCAATGGTAAGTAAAATAGAATGAAGATATCGAAAGAAGCTCTTTGAAGAGAAGAGAAAATTGTCATATTTCAGCTATAGCTTGATCAAGTATGTTGTTTAAAAATGAACAAAGTAGTTGACTTTAAGAAAATTATGAAATTATTTTGCATTGACGATTAGAAAAAGGCATGTAATTAATTCCGTCAAATCGTTGAATAAACACATAAAGTTCGTTGAAATATACTTATTGCAGCTAACAGCCTATGTTTCAACATAGAACTGAAAGTAAAATAATTGAAATAAAGTGAAATTTTATTTTCAATTAATGAATAAAATTGCGAAATTTGCATCTCATTTCTCAACCCATAATACAATTTATAACTCACTATAAACCAATTTAATAACGATGAGAAAAGCTGATTTGGTAGCGGCGATTTCAGAGAAGACAGGAGTTCCAAAGGTAGATGTCTTAGTTACATTGGAGACTTTTTTCAAGGAAGTAAAGGGTTCTTTAGCCGATGGCGAGAATGTATATATAAGAGGTTTTGGTTCTTTTATTATTAAAAAGAGAGCAAAGAAAATTGGTCGTCATATCAAGAAAAATGTGGCTATCGAAATTCCAGAACACTACATTCCTGCATTCAAGCCTGCAAAAGTATTTGTAGAACAGGTTAAAGAAAATGTAGATGCCTTACCAGGCGATGATGGTAATGCAGATGATTAAATAGAAAAAACATGACTAGACTTCAAATTATTGTAGTTGCTTCGGTCACCTTGTTTTTTATGATCCTTTATCTTGGTTGTGATACAAAACCAAAGAAGATAAAAGCCCTAGAAAAGACTAGAGCGCTCAATGCAGAAACCACTTCCATCCAAAATCTTTTAGCTGTAGCTAAAGAAAAGATTACTGTAGCTCAAAGTGCTGGCGTGCTTGCTTTAGAACAAGATTTGGCTGGGAAGTCAGACTCTGCTAAAGTAGAAACTTGGAAACTACTATCTGGTAAATGGTACGAATTGGGCCATCCTGAAATCTCAGGCTACTATGCACAGCGTGTAGCTGAAATAGACGGTCAGGAAAAAAGTTGGTCTATTGCTGGTACAACTTTTACTATTTGCATTCAAAATGCAAAAGAAGAAAAAATAAAAACATATTGTACAGAAAAAGCAGTAGCAGCTTATGAAAATGCAATTTCGATCAGTCCAGAAAACTCGACAAATAAAGTCAATTTAGCTTTGGCTTACGCCGAAAATCCTCCAAAGGAAAACCCGATGCAAGGCATTCAGCTCTTGCTTTCCTTAAATAAAGAAAATCCAGAGGATGTTTTGGTGTTAACAACATTAGCTAGGTTAGGACTTAAAACTGGGCAATTTGAAAAAGCGAAACAAAGACTTGAGAAAGCAATTTCCATTGATTCAGAAAATATCAATGCAAATTGTTTGTTGGCACAAACTTACGATCAATTAGGAGACCAACAGAACGCCGCAGTATTTTTGAACAAGTGTAACGAGCTTAGGAAATAGAAATAAATTATATATAACATAAAAAAGATTTGGCTATGCCTTGTGGAAAAAAGAGAAAAAGACATAAGATTGCAACTCATAAGCGTAAAAAAAGGCTGCGTAAGAACAGACATAAGAAAAAGAATAGATAGTAATCATTGGCATTGGGCCGTGAGCTTCATTTGCGGAAGCCTTACTGTCTTTATTGACATAAGCATTTTGTAAGAAAACTTGCACATAAAACTATTCAACTTCAGCTTAATTGAAGTTGGATAGCTTTTATGTAGTGGTAGATTAGTTTAATAGAAGATCTATTCTTTTACTTAGTAACCAAAAGGCGGTATTACTCCATTAATTTTTAAAGGCCTAGAGTGAATTAGCTTGAAAACATTCCCAAAACCAAGAAAAGAAAAAATACAAGACATTTGTATTACTTAAAGGCCTATTAATATGTTTTACACTTAGAGTGATCTTGCCATTGAGGTAATCATATAAGTATTGGTGAGACTTTTCCTTCCAAAATTCGCCCAGCCCACAAACAATGCTGCAAAAGAAACATTCTTGTGGAAAAGGAACTCATTATTAATTCGACACCTACAGAGGTTGAAATTGCGCTGCTAGAGGATGCTAAGCTGGTAGAGCTTCATCATCAGAAAACTAACAACAACTTCACTGTAGGGGATGTGTTTTTAGGCCGTATTAAAAGGTTAATGCCTGGTCTAAACGCAGCTTTTGTGGATATTGGCCACAAAAAAGATGCATTTTTACATTATACCGACCTTGGACCAAAGTTAGCCTCTCTACTCAAGTATACTGAAGAGGTAGTTAATGGAAAAATAAATACTCATCGCTTAGACGAGTTCAAACTGGAAAAGGATATTCTCAAGACAGGAAAGGTTGATCAAGTATTAGCAAAAAGGCAACAGATTTTGGTACAAGTTCTTAAAGAACCTATCTCTACTAAAGGGCCTCGCCTTTCCTGTGAAGTTACGATTCCTGGCCGTTATCTAGTCTTGACTCCATTCAACGACATCGTTGCCGTATCCAAGAAAATTTCAAATTCTGAAGAGCGTAAAAGATTGCAGTTGCTTGTTGAAAGTATCAAACCTAAAAACTTTGGAGTAATTGTTAGAACAGCTGCCGAAGGTAAAAAAGTAGCTGACCTACATGAAGAATTGTCATTCATGCTCGATCAGTGGAAGGATATCTTCCAACAACTTCAACAGGCAAAACCACCACTGAAGTTATTGAGTGAATTGGATAAAACATCCAGTATCTTACGAGATGTACTTAGTGATTCTTTCAATAAAATTGTGGTCAATGACAAACAACTGCACAACAATATTAAAGGGTATTTAAGTTCTATCGCTCCTGATCGGATCAAAATTCTCAACTTTCATCGTTCCAATAAACCTATATTCGATACTTATAGCGTAACTCGCCAGATCAAGTCTTCCTTTGGTAAAACAGCTACTATGTCGAGTGGTGCTTACCTCGTGATTGAACATACAGAGGCTATGCATGTAATTGATGTGAACAGTGGCCATAAAATGGTAAGTAACAATCAAGAAGAAGCTGTGCTTAAGGTCAATATGGAGGCTGTCGAAGAAATCGCAAGACAAATGCGATTGCGTGATATTGGAGGTATTATCATCATTGACTTTATCGATATGCGCAACACGGAGCATAAAAAACAATTGCTCAAAGCCATGCGTATGGCGATGAAAAAAGACCGAGCACAACATACAATTTTACCGTTGAGTAAGTTTGGATTGATGCAAATTACGCGTCAGAGAGTTCGCCCAGAAGTGAAGATTAACACCGCTGAAGTGTGCCCCACCTGTAATGGAACAGGGAAGATTAATCCTTCAATCCTATTAACAGACGATATTGAAAGGGATTTGACCTTCATTGCACAATCTCGGCCAAAGTCAAAGGTAAAATTGATGGTTCATCCCTATGTAGAAGCTTTTTTGAAGAAAGGGTTTCCAAGTATGCAAATGAAATGGTTGTTGAAATTCCATAAGTGGATTCGATTAGAGTCAGATAATGACTTCTACCTTACGAGGTACCGTTTTTATGATGAAAATGAAGATGAAATTCGCTTGAATTAAATGAAACTCATACAATAGATTTAGGTGTGGAGTGAAAGTTTATGTTCGGCTTCACACCTATTCCGCTGTTTCCAATTCCCTACCTTCTTTTTATATATTCCTAATTCTTCTGGGCTGTATTGAACTGTCTGAAATCGCTCCCACTTATCCACCTCCTTTCCGTTTTCTATAAATTTCATATTTGTGGTATTGTCCTTATTACTAAAATGGACGAGCATATCCATTCCTTCAGGGGTGCCTGTCATTTTAAATTTGAAAGGGTTAATAGGTAATAGAGCATGTATTCGTCTTCTTGACCGTTCATAATAAAGCGTATCTTCGGTTAATACGACTCTTCTTGAGATATTATTTTTGAGACTCCAATAACTACCAACAAATTTTTTTAATTCTTCTGTCTCAAGTTTTGCTAATTTATCGAAAGCAAGAAAATTACTTTCCTTAGTTTTATAAAACGACCCTTCAAGAAAAATATCAGCAATTTTGTGACACATTTCGGAAGCATTGATATCTGAGGTATTAGAAAGCCGAATGACTATAAATCTTTGATTTGGAAAATGTACAATATTTGACGAGTAACCTGGTGCGCGCCTGCTGTGGTCTATAGTTTTAAGTCCTCGATACTTACTAAAAATGAGCCCTTTAGCATAGGAAATAGTGTCGCCACTATTAAGTACTCCTTTAGTGGTCATTATCTTCCAAAAATCCTCCTTTAGAATTTTACGTTTGTAGTACTCATTATTCCACTTTTTAAGATCATTTACAGTAGCATAAACACCTCCATTCCCAGTGTGCTCCATCATAGAATTAATCTGTTGGTAACTACTAGAACGATTTGGGAAATGTACTGTTGCTCTATTTTGTACAAGGAGATTGTTATTGTCAACAAATCGAGTACCCGACATATTGAGCGGAGTAAAAATTTTTTGTTGGGCAAAATCAGAAAGGGACATACCCGATACTTTTTGCACAATTTGTCCAAGTAACCAATATCCTGAATTAGAATACATATACTTTTGTCCTAGTTTGAAGTTCAACTCTTGTTGATCACTTATCCATTTCATAATATCTTCATCATTATAATAATCGTCGGGTCTTAAACCACTCAAGTATGTTATTTGGGAAAATACATGCTGCTGTAAATTACTTTGAATTGGAAGCAATATTAAAGGCTGTATTTGGGGTGTTGGAGATATTATGCTCCAAATTGGCCATACCATAGCCATTAGTATAGATAATATGCCCATTTTTAATAATACCAATAGTCAACCCTGGCGATTGTTCTGTATTCCACTTCTTGAATAGTTGGTCTGTCTGGGCTATTTTTTCTACTATCGAATTTTGGTTTTGTCCACATGCAAAAAAGAAAGACAAAGGAGACTATTTAATATTAAAAAAAGCTTCATTCTAGATAGTTTTTGTTCAAGTACTTTTCCATATTTCTTAGATGTATTAAGGGGAAACATTTGTGTATACTGAAGGAACTTTTAACGGTCTAGCTTTTCACATTAACCCATATTTAGAATAAACGAAGTTATTTTTCGCTTTTTGTGAATTATTCGTAAACAAAATTCAGTTATCCTTATTATTATTTAGACTAGTTCTTAATAATTACTATATTTGCACACGAAATCGTAATTAAATGTTGTTTTAAATTAAAAATATTTGTAATGCTAATTAAAAATATTAGAGTGAGCTTCCTTCTAGTTTCCTGTGCATTATTTGCATTTTCATGTAATAATGACCCATGTGAAGATATAACTCTTCCTGCTGGCTGGACTTGTGAAGACGGAAATATCGTTTGTAAAACGACATGTAATACAGGAGAAGTTCTTTCAATTGATTGTAATTGTATCACTGATGCATCTACCATTACTCCTGACCCATGTGTAGATGTTACTTGTCCTGCAGGTTTTGTAAAAGAAGCAGAAACCTGTGATTGTGTGGAAATCATGCCAGTCGACGTAAATGCTGGGTTTTTAGCAAGTAGCTTGGATGTATTTGGTTCAGTTGACCTTGGAAGCTTTGCTATTCCTTCATTCTTTGATATTGAGGGTGTGTTCGCGCCAGGTGCTTACAATGGTCAGATTAGAAGAATTGCTCAACTTACAGAGATTGTATCACACACAAGAGATGAGCCAATTACATTTGATATTCCTGCAGCATTGATCAATGAAAACCGTGATCAGTTTATGACAGAAGCAGCAATGGGTAATTCGGATATCCGTACTAAGATTGATGAGTTAAACTTTGATGCTGGTAATACATCTGTAGCAGATGCATTCCAAGAATTAGCAGCGAAACTTGTTGAAACTAGTGTAAACTTCAACGAGACTGCTTCTAATGGTACAGCAGGTATGATTACAACTGGCTCAAAAAGACGCCATGTAAGTGCAAACGGATTAGAGTATGCTCAAATCTTGGAGAAGGGACTTTATGGGCCACTTCTTTATGATCAAATGGTAGATGACTACTTAAGACCTTCTCAGGCTGGTCCTGACAATCCATCAGGTAACAATGAATCAGCATCAGGTGATTATGCTAGTATCGGTACAGACCGTCAACACCGTTGGGATGAAGCTTTTGGATATCTTGGTGCTAATGCAATGACTTATCCTAATCCAGATAATACATCTACTGGAGATGGACAATTCATGGCTAACTATATTTTTGACTTTAGTGACGAGACAGAAGAAGCTTATGGTATTAACCTTTCACAGCGTATCATGGATGCTTACGTACTTGGAAGAGCTATCTTAAAAGCAGGTGAAGGTTTTGGACCATCAGACGAAAATGTCAATGAAGCTGCACTTGAGGCGGCTCGCCAAGATATCAAATTATATGTAGAGGCTGGTTTGGCAGCTGCAGCATTCCACTATTTGAATCTAGCTATTACAGATGTTACTGATGATGATAAGCTACATCACTTATCAGAAGCATATGGGTTTATTTATTCTCTTGCTTTCAACTCTGAAGGAAGAATGACAGAAGCTGAAGCCTACAGCGTACTTGAGGAAATCGGATGGCCAGCTGATAATCATACTTTATCAGGAATTTATGAAATCAATCTTTGGGAAGTAACAGATGCACAAATGGATGCAGCTCGCGTGAAGCTAGATGGTTCATTCCCAGGATTTATAAATGTTCCATTTTAATTTAAATAAATATCAAATACGATGGTTAGAGCATTTTTGAAATTTGGACTTTTGTCATTATTGGCTGTATCAATAATCGTAGCTTCATGTACTAAAGAAGACCCTGTTCCAATGGAACCAGATGATGATGATTTGCCAGTAGATACTACAGATAATGAGGTGGTCGAAGTAAATATTCTTAATTTGCTTACTAATCAAGTAAATGAGTTAATTATTCCTACCTGTGAGAACTATCAAGTTAAGATGAATGATCTATTATCTGAAGTAGAAGGGTTTGTCGACAATACTGATGGTACAGGTTTAGCATCTGTAAAGAGTGCTTACTTGGAAGCTTACCTAGCTTACCAAGCGGTTGCTGTACATGATTATTATGCTACTGCAAATGTCAATCTAGTTAATACTACAAACCTGTATCCTGTTGATGTTAATTTGCTTAATGAATTGATCGAAAATGGGTCTTATAACTTTAACACCACCGCTCAGCAGAGAGCCAATGGATTCCCTGCACTAGACTATATGTTGTATGGCGTAGATGATGTTGTTTCAACATTTTCTAATGATTCAAAAAGAGTTCAATTCCTTTTGGAGCTAGTTAATGCGATGAAAGATAAGGCAGACTCATTAGTAGATCGTTGGACTGGAAATCTTAAAGAAAATTTCATCAACAATGGAGGTGTTGAATTAGGTAGTTCTGTAAGTGTTCAATTAAATAATATTCTAATTTATTATGAAGACCACATAAGAGGTAATAAGGTTGGACTTCCTATTGGACTATCAGGCCCTAATGATACTCCTATTGATCCTGATCCTACTAAGATCGAAGCATATTATCAAGCCTTGCAAGAAGGAAATAACAATATATCATTAACCTTATTAAGGGCTGCTATCGAAGAGATGGAAGATATTTATTTAGGTACGACTTCTTCGGGAGAGGATGGTATTAGTTACGAAGATTTATTGTTAGATAAAGGTCAGGAATCTTTAGATACAGATATTAAGGCACAGTTCCAGGCAATCTATGATCAAATTAATAGTCGTAGTAGTATTTCAGGAGACGAAAACTTATACAATAGTATTCAGGCTCTTGTCACACTTTATAAATCTGATCTATTCCCTGTCTTAAATGTACAAGATGCAGATGGCAGCAACGATGGAGATTAAATTGTATATATCATATAATAGTATATAGAAAAAGTGATTTTAACAGTTAGGCGCCTGTAAGATGGTGCCTACTTTTTTTTTATGAATATTAGATTGAAACAGCTTCATATATGGCTCCATAGCAAAGTGTCTATAGCACCTTTAGTTGTCTTTAGGATTGCTTTCGGTCTTTTGCTACTCTACAGTACTTATCGTAGCTACGAAAAAGGCTGGATAAAAGAGTTATATATTGACCCAACTTATCATTTTTCATTTTTTTCTTGGCTGACTCCTCTTGAGGGAAATGGTATGTATGTTGTATTCGGCTTGCTTGCTATATCTTCTTTAGGCATTCTTTTGGGCTTTCTCTATAGATTAAGTACTTTGTCTTTTTTTATCTTATTTACCTATGTAGAGCTATTAGACAAGACATATTATCTCAACCACTATTATCTGGTATCATTATTAACTTTTTGGATGATCTGGGTACCAGCTCATCACTGGTTTTCTATCGATGTCAGATTGTTTCCTAAAATCAAATCTACTACTTGTAACAACTGGCATATTTTCATCTTTAGAGCACAGCTCTCAATTGTTTATTTTTTTGCTGGCCTAGCCAAGGTCAATCCAGATTGGCTCTTTAGAGCTCAACCAATGGCAACGTGGTTACCTGGGAAATATCAATTACCTATCATTGGACCTTTTATGAACTTCAAAGAGCTTGCCTTTTTTTTCAGTTGGGCTGGATGTATATATGACCTTACTATTTGGATATTTTTATGGATTAGAAAGACTAGGGTATTAGCTTATCTGGCAGTTTTGGTTTTTCATATCCTTACAGGGATACTCTTTCCAAGGATTGGTATGTTTCCGCTTATCATGATGACTTCTACATTGATCTTTTTTTCAAATAATTTTCATGAGCGTTTACTCCGTTTTATTGGTGGAGGTTTCTCCACTGAAGCTCATTCCAATGATATCGGATTAACTTCAAGCCGGAAACAGTCTGTGGTCTCTAAATTGCTTGTTGGTTATCTTTTGATTCAACTGTTTCTACCATTGAGATATCTAGGATATTCAGGCAACTTGTTTTGGCACGAAAAAGGCTATCGTTTTAGCTGGCGTGTTATGCTCATGGAAAAAAGTGGTTATACCTCTTTTATCGTTAGGGACCCGATCAAAAATGTTCAAAAAGAAGTGGACCAAAGTCTATATTTGACCCCTTTTCAAGAGCAGCAACTCCGGTCGCAGCCAGATATGATGATACAATTTGGAAGATTCCTGGGAGATCGCTTTAAAGAACAACATGGGTATAGCCCGGAAGTATACGTAAAGAGTAGAATTTCGCTAAACGCACGTAGAAGTCAAGTTTTTACGGATGAGAACTATGACATTTATGGGAATAAAAATCCAATGCGAGATGGCTGGATTATACCGTTTAAAAAATAGATTAGCATGAAGTTTATTACAACAATACTCTTGATCTGTACGGCTACTTTAGGACTTATGGCACAGAATTTAGTTCAGTTATCAGGAGAAGTGATCGATCAAAACGGGCAACCACTACCAGATGTTGTAGTACAGATACCTTCTAATAACTCAGCTGATTACACAGATCAATCAGGCTCTTTTTCTTTAACATTAATAAAGGGTAGAACTTACCGTATACTATTCAGTAAAATAAACAGTGAACCAAGAGAGGAAAAAGTCACCATTGAATCAGATACTTCTATTATTGTCATATTAGAGGTTATTGCCTCCATACTTCCAGATGTTATCGTTAAAGATGATGCTGATGCCTTTGGAATACGTCAGTTACGATCGGTAGAGGATGGAGGCCTTTATGTAGGTAAGAAAACAGAGGTTATTAATATCGACAAATTAGTTGTTAATAAGGCTGCTAATAATGCCCGACAAGCTCTTTCTAAAGTGCCTAGTCTTAATATTTGGGAAAGTGATAATGCTGGCCTACAATTGGATATCGGAGGTCGAGGACTTAGTCCAAAAAGATCAGCTAATTTTAATACAAGACAGAATGGCTATGACATGAGTGCTGATGCACTTGGATATCCAGAGAGCTACTATCATCCACCATTTCAGTCTGTCAAGCAAGTAGAAGTGGTTAGGGGCGCGGGAGCACTTCAGTATGGTAGTCAGTTTGGAGGCCTAATAAACTTTAAGCTGAAAAAAGGCGATCCTTCCAAGAAAGTAGCTTTTGAGTCTCATAATACCTACGGAGCTAATGAGTTTATTAATACTTATAATAGTGTGCATGGGCAAGTTAAGAAGCTAAACTATTATAGCTATATTCAGTATAAGCGGGGAGCAGGATGGAGAGATAATTCCGCTTTCGATCAATTTGGAGCACATATTAACGCGGAATACACTTTTTCAGATCGCCTTAAAATTGGTTTAGACTTTACTCATATGAATTATCTCAGCCAACAAGCTGGAGGACTCACAGATGAAGTATTTGCTGTTGCGCCTCGAAGTTCTAACCGAGCAAGAAATTGGTTTAAAGTAAATTGGAACTTGGGGGCGATATTATTGGAATATGAGGCATCTGATAATGTCAAAATTTATAATCGCCTTTTTGGATTGGCAGCTCGCAGAACTTCTCTTGGATTATTAGAAACACCTGATGTAGCGGATCCTCTATCCTTTAGAGACCTTTTAGATGGTGTATTTAGAAATATAGGAAATGAAACAAGGGTTGCCATTAACTATAATAGTGCTACAGCCATAGATAATACACTTCTAGTTGGTGCACGGATTTATACAGGAAAAACTAATTTTAGTCAACAGTTTGGTTCTGATGGAAGTGATGCTGACTTTACACGTATCGATACTTCATTCTTCAATCGACGAAAATCAGATTTTGATTTTCCCAATACGAACCTCGCTTTTTTTGCAGAGAACGTTTTTCATATAACACCAACATTAAGCTTAGTTCCAGGGATTCGATTTGAATATATAGATACCAAGGTTGATGGCATTTTTACTAATACCATCAGAATTAATGCATTTAATGATTTTATAGAAGAAGAAATTATAGAAACCTCAGAGGCTATAAGAACTGTTTTCCTTTATGGCTTGGGCTCGTCCTATAAGATTAATGATAATTACGAACTCTATGCTAATGCAACTTCCAATTATCGGGCCATTAATTTTACAGATGTACAGATTCAAACGAATATCCAAGTAGTTGATCCTGGAATAAAAGATGAAAGTGGATATAGTTTTGATATAGGATTGCGAAAAAGAAATTTCTCCCCTTTCTTTATAGAAGGTGGGCTCTTCTATATTCTATACGATAATCGCATCGGCGAAGTCATTGATGATGGCTTGAGAGTCAGAACCAATATTGGATCTGCTAGAATATTTGGTGCTGAGTTATATTTGGAGGTGGATCTATTTCAGGCATTGAAAAAAGAAAGCAAACACAAAATTAGTTGGTTTATTAATGGCTCCGTTAATAGAGGGATATATACCCAGATTAACGAAAGGGCTCTTGTCGGCGTTCGATCAGGCAACCGCCTCGAAGATTTACCAAGCTATAATATTAAGACTGGTATAGCATATGGTGTTGGTAAATTTTCCTCGTCCTTGCAATCTGCTTGGGTAGGTAATCAATACTCAGATGCCGCCAATACTGAAAATGCATTTAAAGGAGTATTTGGAGTTGTGCCAAGTTATCAGGTCGTGGATTTATCGCTTAGATATGATATCTCTGAGGCATTTAAGCTATCTTTCAATATGAATAATGTATTTGATAGCTCCTATTTTACAAGAAGAGCTCCTGCTTATCCAGGACCAGGTATCATACCAGCTTTAGGTAGGATTTGGAATACAACGCTCAGTATCAAGATATGATGATTTGAGCACCGATACCCTATGCAAGTGCCTCGACAAAATTACTTGTACAATAAAATAGTAAGTTACTGAAGATAGTGGAATGAAGTACAATTTTGGACAGACTCAAGCCTGTCAGCCCTTGGTTAAAATTTTATTGTACTAATTTTTCGGATCTAATACTCCTATCTTGTGTCCGACACATGAAATTTATATTCTACTGCAAACCTATTTAGCTATCGCAGAATCTTTTACCTCCCCTTTATTCATTCTTTCCATCTCCTTATCATCAAGTTTCTTAATAACTAGCTCGTCAAGGCCCAACATCTTCTCCTTTTTTCGTTTCATACGCTCACTCTCCTCCACTTCCGCCATTGGGCATCCACAATTGAAAGATTGACAGCTACTCACACCAAACATCATTATTAATCCAAATCCCATTAACTTTATAGTTGTAAATTTCATTTCTATACATTTAGTGAATCTCAATATACAACCTTGGCTAAAAAAATTCTAGTAGCAGCATTAGATTGGGGTATTGGGCATGCTAGCAGATGTGTACCTATTATTACAGATTTACAAAAACAGGGTGCACAAGTCTATCTTGCCGCTAGCGGAAGAGCCTATCATTTTTTTCAAAAAGAGTTTCCAAACTTGCCACTCTTTCATTTAGCCCAACACAATTTTAAATATTACTCCAATAACATGGTAATGAATATGGCGATCCAATGGCCTAAAATTGTATATGCCATTTGGAAAGACCAACAATTAATTCGTCAAATTGTCAAGGAATATCAAATTAATGGCATTATTTCAGATAATCGATTTGGGTGTTTTCATCAAAAGGTACATTCTGTTTTCATGAGTCATCAATTGCATTTGAAGTTACCTGCACTCCCTTTGGCGAACTGGGTTTTTAATCAACAGCTCAATCATAGGTTTATTCAAAATTTTGATGCCTGTTGGGTGCCGGATAGTAATGGGCTTTTCTCCCTTTCGGGAAATCTGTCTCAGCCGCCATTACCCATACCCACTTCTTATTTAGGCATTCTTTCACGCCTTCAGCCATTGTCAACAGACTTTCAGTATGAATATCTCTTTTTACTTTCTGGGCCAGAGCCACAGAGAACACGACTAGAGCAAAAACTTTTAAATGCGCTTCCTTATCTAAAGGGGAAAGTATTATTAGTGCAAGGCAAGACAGAACAGCTAGAGCAAAAGCAAGAACAACGACTGGAAGTACGTTCTTTCCTAACATCAAAGGATTTGGCGAAAGCCATCGCTTCAAGCCGCAGAATTATTTGCCGCTCAGGCTATAGCACACTTATGGATTTAGTAAAAATGAATCGCACAGCTCTACTCATTCCCACCCCAGGCCAGACAGAGCAGGAATATTTAGCGAAAAGCTTAAGTGAAAAAGGTTTTTTCACTATACAAAGCCAAAAAAACTTGAACTTGGAAAATCCAGATCGCTACTTTATAGAAAATGTAGACTTTTCGAGTTGGAATCCCATCACTAAACTTTCTGAAACGATCGCTGATTTTCTACTCCAATGCGGAAACCGTTAAGGCATACACCGCAAAAGAAGCCAACCAATGGGTGCCTTCGTAATACTCGCTTGCGATAAAAGGAACGCTTGCTTCCAAATGTTTTTGAGCAGCTTGAAGAATCCATTTTTGTAAATCTTCATTCGCTACATAAGGTTCTAAACCATACATACACCAAGCACGGCTCAAATTGACGCCATCCAAGTGTACTAGTTTGGGATCAGAACGATCACTTACTTCAGCTGGATTTTCAAAAACTTTAAACTGCTCATCAGGAAGGAAAGTCTTTAACCAAATGGTAAATTCTCTTTTAGGCAAGACACGGCGCATCAAATTGGCTTCTTCCAAACAGGCAGATAAGAAATCTTCACCGCTTGGCTCCCAAGCAGCAGGGCAATTGGTATCATCCAAAAAATAATCCTTTGCTCTGGCCTCAATTAATGTTTGAAAATCTCTCAAACCAACCGTATTGGCATAATCCCAAGCATAAGATAAACCAAAAGCTGTATTCGGATGCACGCCTGTACGGACTGGATAGTGTTGGAGTGGTAAGAAGGTTTTGTAACGCTCAATGATAGCATCTGTAAGCGGCTTTAAGTTGATATATAAAGTCTGTGCATCACGATTATTCCAAGTATAAAGCTCTTCTGAGAGTTTGAGCAACCATGCCCAACCATACATACGTTCCCATGATTTGCTCGCCTGTTGGAAATACGCAACTTCTTGAGCAATATTGGAAGTACTTAAATTTTCGTACAGCTTCTTTTTGATTTCTTTGCCTTCCGGCAAATTAGGAAATAGCTTAAGTAAGCGTATCAACATCCAATGCCCATGTACAGAACTATGCCAATCAAAACAACCATAAAAAGCAGGGTGCAACACCTTTGGTGATTGCAACATACTTGAATCAGGCAATACCTGATTGAGTTTGTTCGGATATTCTTGTTGCAAACAAGTCAGGGCTAATTTTGCAAAATGCGAAGCACCAGCCTTCGTCAATGCTAGTTGACCTTTATCATTTTTCTTTAAGTAAGGATTATTCTGTGCCAATATTGAGAAAGGTAAAAAAGAGAGAAAAAGTAGTAAGTATTTCATATTGTTGAGTTATAAAGCGATCAACTCAGAACAAGAAGAAAGCGTTATCACTTTCCATTGCTCCAAAACCTCATGTATTTGATTGGGTAATTTTGCTCCAAAAGCGACTTGAACCCCTTCGGCATCTTCGTCTTTAGGCAACATGTCAGCCGTAAAATATTCAGGTAATTCATCCGCTTTCGCTAAAGATTTTAAGCGTACAGCGTTGGACCAAACCTCAAAACCAATACCTGCATCTTGGCAAAGTTTTTCTAAGATATAAATATCAGATTCTTTGCTAGAGTATAGCCAACAAGTGTAAGTTTGATAAACAGAACGTTTTAATAAATCCAACTCCTGAAAAACGGCTTGCTTTTTATTTTTGACAACGGTATGCCCAATAATATGCTTATCAATCAGAATTAAATCTTTGTAAGTACGATCAGATTTCGGATGAGGGATGCTATAGATTTGTACACGAGTAGGATCGAGCTGAAGTCCCCAAATAATTTCAAATTGATTATCTCTTTGCAAGCGTACACAAACGGCCCTTTCCTGAAAAGGGTGTTGTCCAAATTTGCTCCAAATATTTCGAGCAATACGACTTCTGCCGTTAGCAGTAGCTGCAATCCCCAAATTCCACCAAGCTTCTTTATTTGCAGAATCTAAAGAAACCGTCTTTTTAGAATAATGGTAAGTCCCTTTCCAATCTTGATGCTTCTTATAAATTTTACTCAACTCAAAATAAGGCGCCACCCATTCTTTCTCCTTCTTAATGATCTTTTTGAACAACTTCACCGCATGATAATGCTCCCCCTTATGGACATAGTCCATAGCGGTTTCAAATAGTTGCTGCATATCGTGGGGAACATTGTTCATGCCATTATTTTATTGTGGAGATGAATTTACTTTAAAAACGAATGTGGTGCAAGTTTGGTTGTACGATAGGAAGATATAAATACAGGGGTTTAAATAAAAATTAACATTTTATTAACTAAAAATGATTTATTTTCAAATAAATTGTATTTAAATAAACTTTAAAGTTGATTTATTGGAAACTAAATGAATATTGTAACCATTATAAAAGAAAGTCTTTATGCCGTACAATATGATAAAGATAAAATTTATGAGTCTGAGTTTGAAAAAGTAATTGATTCATGGCAGGATGCTATTTTCCTTGAAGAATTTTTTGAATTGCATAAAGATGATTTATATAGTGGTTTTTGGGGTGATATCTCTATTGAAGATGCCATTTTAAGAACTAGGGAAGAAGCGATTAAGTTAGAAGAAAAGATTATAGATATAGCAGAAATAGGTAAGACGGATAGATTTCAAACACTTTCAACTTTATTCCAACCTCTTTATAACAACCCTACAAAAACAGAACCTTTTGAAAAGAATAAAGTAAAAGGCCATCATCAACCAAGTTGGTTGAGGATTTATGCTTTACGAATTGATCAAAATTGTTTTTTGATAACAGGAGGGGCAATTAAGCTCACACCTAATATGAATGAACGCGATCATTTATTACAAGAGTTAGAAAAATTAAAAATGGTGAAAAATTATATCTGTGATGAAGATAACTTTGATGATGCTGATTTTTTTGAAATGATTTAGCTTCAAGCTTTCTAAATGACTTCTGTAAGAAGAATAGATTCGCCTAAGACAACATGATGAAATCATACTAAAATGAAAAATACAAAGCAGTTTATCCTACAACAAGCAAAGGATAGTAATTGGGTAGAAAAAACAAAAGCAAAACATCAGAATAAAGATTGGCTCGATCTTTCTTTTAAGATCGCACTCAAAGTATTGCGCTACTTAAGAGAAAATAAAATATCTCAAAAAGAATTAGCAGAAAAGCTGGACTTTTCACCACAATATCTAAGCAAATTGCTTAGAGGGAAAGAGAATCTTACACTAGAGACTATCTGTAAATTACAAACAGCTACTTCCCTAATTCTGATTGAGGTGCCCACTTATCATACGAGTACGCCTTATCAGCCTGCTACGGCTTATAGCGATGATATTCATTTTGGCAAAAGCTTTACGTATTCGACAAGCATGCAGCCTTCTAATTCTAATTTAAAAGAGAAATGGACATTTCAAGATGTTCCTTCTGATGATCTTTATCTAGCAGTCTAATGAAAAAATCAATAGAAGAAAATACCATAGGTTTTATATTACAAAAAATAACAACGGAACAGTTTGCTATTTTGGAAGAGTCTTTTCAAGCCGATGAAAACACGGAATTAGGAACAGAACTAAAGTTTAGCATCAATGCATTAGAAAAACGAATTTCTGTTTTTCCGCGATTCGTATTCAGGCACTCAAAGCAATCGCCTTTTCTCATCATCGCTGTGGGCGGGCATTTCAAAATTTCTGAATCATCATGGAAACAGTTTATTCAATCGGAAAGCCATCAAATCATAGTGCCTAGAAATTTTATGGCCCATCTTTGTGTCATTACCGTCGGCACCACAAGAGGTATACTTCATGCCAAAACAGAAGGCACCGCTTTTAATCAATTTTTATTGCCGAGTATCAATATATTTGATATCATTCAAAAGGATGTACCTTTTAATATCAGCCCGCTTCCGCATTCTGATTAACTCGATCAATTAATTGAATAATTTTCATCAATTGATCTTCTCGTTGAAAGACACCAAACAAACCATCACTGGCATAATCCGTAAATGGAGATTTAACCAACAAACTTTTATCTATCGTGCCATTATGACTTAAATGCTGGATAATATCATCAATGAAACGAATCTGGTCGGCAGTCAAATTACCTTGCTGAATAAAATCCGCAAATAAGGCTTGCGCTGCTCTAATATCCAAACCAACAATACTCCGAATGAATTTTCCCAAAGGCTGATCATCAAATACCTCTCGATACTGATCCATCGTACCTCGCTCTTCTCCATCAAAAAGAATCTTCTGAAGGGCTTCCAACTCCGCTTCTGTAATAGGTTGATTGGTATTGAGCTTTGAAATCGTGATGTGGTGTTTATTTTCTTCAATAAAACGCCTTACGCGCTTTTTATACAACTCGCTACTATTTTGAGGAAAATAGGTATTACCTGGTTCTTCAATACTCACTTCATCTGCAAAGTTGGTATAAATCGGACTCCTATCTGCTTTATCCAAATATTGCACCAATTCCCGAATTTCTACACGGATTTCTTCCATCTTTCGATGGCTTAAATCTTTATAAAAATCTGGATCACGCAAAGCTTCAATCGTGGATTTGGCTTTCAGCACAGCTTCAATGCTATACTTTTTACTCAAGCCATCTGCAATGCTGGTCAAATTGTTATGATATCGTTGCTCACTACTTCTCATCAACAAATTCGCTTGCAACATCTTCAAACACATCAAATCAAACCGCCTCGCCCGCTCATTAATAACTTCTGGACGAGGTAATGGCGACAAATGATCTTCTATCAATTGTATATGTTCGGGGCTTAAATGATTCCAAGCTTCCCGCTGCTCAAATTGATCGACGTAGGCCCTTTGCATTTGTACATCAAAACGCTCTTTATCCAATCCTTTAACCACCGTATGCAATTGATCTAGATATTCACCTGCCAATACGCGATCATCCGCTTCGCCTGTTTCTAATAATAATCTAGCAACAGCTAAACGGCTTAAAAAAATCTGCTGCGTAATAGGCTTGGCCGTTGGACCTTCTTTTTTGTTGCTCTTTTCGTCAAAAAACTCAAAGTTTTCACACACATCAAAAATCAAAAAATATTCCTTTGGTAAGCCTTCTCCAAATACATCTGGACAAAGCCGAGTACCTCGACCAATCATCTGCCAAAACTTAGCATACGAACGTACCACTTTAAAAAACACCAAATTGAGCACCCGTGGCGCATCTACACCTGTATCCATCATATCCACTGATACGGCTATCTGTGGCGGCTTCTCTTCTATCTTATTACAGAAACTCTGAATGATCGTCTGTACATGCGAAACATTATTAGAAATTTGAGCGATGAAACTGCTAGACAAATCTGGATATCGCTCTTCAAAGCAATCCACTATAAATTTTGCATGCTTCTGATTCACCGCAAAAATAATCGTCCGACCAATTTTATCACCCCCTTCTATCTTTAAACCTTCTTGCATCAAAGTATCCAAAACTTTATACACTGTATCTTTATTAAACAGCCAGCGATTGATCGCGGAATTGCCAATTTCTTCTGGAAACAGCCCCGTGGCATTATCCCGAAACTGCTCTTCATATTGTGCCTTTTCTGCTTCACTCAATTCGGCATACTTGATGCCTTCTCGCACAAATTGAGTCGCCACTTTTATATTCTGATAAGGAACCAAAAAGCCACTTTGCACGGCTTCTTCTAATTCATAAGAGAAGGTCGGATTGCCATCAGCACAACCAAATAACTCAAAGGTATTTTTATCTACCGCATTTTTTGGCGTAGCGGTCAAGCCCAATAACAAGGCATCAAAATATTCAAAAATGACGCCAAACTTGTTATAAACCGAACGATGGGCTTCATCTACAATGATCAAATCAAAATGTCCTACCCCATAAAATCGGCCATCATCATCCTTCGTACTATCAATTTTATTGATGATCGACTGATAGGTGCTAAATACCAATCGCGTGGTGTTATTTTCTTTTTCTTGGGTCAGATCAATGGCACTCAAAGAGGGTAAATATTCATTGTAGGCATTCTTAGCTTGGGTCACCAATGCATTTCGATCTGCTAAAAACAGTATTCGCTTTGCCCAATTATTTTTGGTCAAAATATCAACTACAGAGGCAGAAGTCCTCGTCTTTCCGCTTCCTGTTGCCATCACTAACAAAGCTTCTCTTTTGGCTCCTCGAAGCTGTCCATTTGCTCCTGAGGTCACCCAATTTTCGGCCAGCCGACGGATGCCTTCCATCTGGTAAGGACGGCCAGAAATATCGGCATTAATAGCTGCGGTACGAATATCTTTTCGTGTCTGTCGTTTTTGGATGGCCCACTCTAGTTCCTCTTTATTATAAAAGCCATATACTCGGCGAGAAGTGCTATAGAAGGTATCATCCCAAATATAAGTTTCATAGCCATTGGTATAAAAAATCACAGGTCTTTGGCCATGCATTTCCTCCAGACAATCGGCATACAATTTCGCTTGATAGCGACCTTCTTCTGCTGCTTTGCCAGTGCGTTTGGCTTCAATAACGGCTAGCGGCAAGCCATTATCACCCCACAAAACATAATCTGCAAATCCATTGCCTTTGGGGTTATTTTTTCCAATGGGCATTCCTTTGACTGGATATTCTTTTTCTCTGCCCTCATTCAATTCATGCCAGCCTGCTTCTTGGAGTGCCAAATCAATAAGGTGCTGGCGGGTTTCACTTTCGTTAAATGCGCTACTAGCTTTATATGGGCGTGCTGCTTTTTGCTCGGCTAGTTTTGCCTTCTTGGCTTCTTGCGCTTTACGGTAAGCTTCGAGTTTTTCTTCGGATGCTTGGGCAGCGGCCATTGCTTTTTCGGCTTTCGCCAAAGCGGCGTCTAATTGGGCTTGCAATGCTTGCTGCGCTTTTGCAGCTTCTGCTTGTATGACCTTCAGTTGTCGCTTTTCTGCTCCAATTTTCGGTATATGACTTTCGTCAAATAATTCTGTCAGTTCAGGCTGCTCTTCTGCATACCAGTTGGCAAACCACTTCAAAAAATTGAATAAATATTTTATACAAATCAATGCCTCCTCTGAGCGTACCCGCTTCCCATAATGCGCCCCATTATTGCCATGCCTACGAATAATATCCAACTCTCGCTTAAAACGACTCGGCACGATAGTCCACAGCTCATTTTCGCGCAAGAGCGTATAAATATTGACCTCATAAGGCCACTCCAACACCTCTTCTTCATATATAAAATGCAATACCTCCTCCAATACCAAACGACTATACTGTACCGAAGACACGGGCTCCGCCCGCACTCGCTGCTCCGCCCGATACACCCGCCTATACATCGCAGGAAAATCCTCCTTCAAAAAATCAAAATTACTACTCATAGCTTATCTTAATATGGACATATTGTATTTTAGTATCTATACCTTCTACAATCAATTAAATTTTCATTCGCTAAATGAACCAGCCTTAGCAGATAGACGTAAATAAAATCCTGCCCATCCTGTAAAAAAGTAACCCACGATTTTGGGTTACGCATCCATTAGCAGGATTTTTAGTCTAGTTGCGACAGCTGGCAGTTTTCTTTTGGTTCTTTTCTTTTGATGACAAAAGAAAAGAATAAGCTTTATGCAATGAAAAAAAGAACTAAACCAATTCTCCTTTAAACGCCCGCTGCAACAACACCCCAAACAAAGCCTCCGCCTTCCCCAAACTCTCCTCCGCCTTCGCCTTCTGCAACTCAATCGCTTGAATCCGTTCAGCAAATTGGTTTTGGAGGTGAAGAGGGGGGATAGTTACAAGCATTTCTTTTATTTGTTTAAACTCTATGTTATCAGCAGTTACAGCTCTTACTTTACTCAGAATGAATTTTTC
>JAKVCU010000118.1 GCA_022448955.1 Saprospiraceae bacterium | reverse complement strand
TCGTCAGTTACTTATAATTTTCGAAGGGACAATTTTATTATACAAGCAATTTTGACTAGCCGCTTAACTAGATTAAAATGAAATAATATCTAGTTATCTTTGAGGTCAAACTTTAAAAATGTATAAACAATTATTTTGCCTTTCTCTGATTTGTTTGTTCGGAATCAAGGTTTCAGCCCAAGATACCTTAGAATTGAGTCCGCCAACATCAATAAATAAGTCGAAACTAAGAGCTGTAGTCATCACGGAAACATCATTATACTTGGGAAGTATGGCTTATTTGCAATTCGTTTGGTATAAAGATACAGAAAGGGTGCCATTTCATTTTTATGATGATAGTAAAGGTTATTTGCAAATAGATAAAATGGGACATGCCTACGGAGCCTACGTAGAAAGTTATCTGTGCTACAAATGGTTACGAAATGCAGGAGTAAGTAAAAAGAAATCTCTTCTATTTGGAGGAACAATGGGAATAATTCTTCAAACTCCCATTGAAATATTCGACGGAATCTATGAAGGTTGGGGTTTTTCATGGAGTGATATGGCGGCAAATACAGCAGGTTCGCTACTTTTTTTAGGTCAAGAGATTTTGTTTGACGAACAATTATTTCAATATAAGTTTAGTTTTTATAGATCTACCTATGCACCGGAATCAAATGGATTACTAGGTGATAACACACTGGAAAGCTTGTTTCTAGATTACAATGGTCATACATACTGGCTGAGTACAAATATTAATAATTTTGTGCTCAAGGACAAAATCCCAGATTGGTTGAATGTAGCAGTAGGATACAGCGCAAATGGAATGTTTGGTGAATTCGAAAATAAAACCTCATGGGGAGGAGTAGAACTACCAAAGACCGAAAGGTATCGGCAATTTTTGTTATCCTTAGATATAGATTGGACGAAAATACCAACTAAGTCAAAATTTTTGAAAGGCCTTTTCCAAGCCCTTAACTTTATAAAAATTCCTGCACCTGCAATAGAACTTAATGGAAGAGGAAAACTAAAAGGCCATTGGATATATTTTTAATAATAAGGTCTAGTAACCCAATACCCAGAGCTATTGAATAACGGAGGAGGCCTCAAAAAGTCGCTTTGGTCTAATTTAAAGAATGAGCTCAGGCTATGTCAAATTTCTGAATAATGCGTTGTGAAACTCTGGTATGGAATGATATTTATCCTGCTTAGACTTATAAGTAGTATTGATGCGACGATCTCAGAAAACTATAAGATTTTCTAGCTAATTCTTTTAAAAATATTTTATCAAATAGATATAATCGGAAAGAAAGAAAGTAGACTAGTTTAAAAAAAGAACTTAATCAAAAGAACAGCAGTGGACTAGTTATTTGTTGTTCGGCGAAGGATAATTTCACCATTTTTTTGAACGAGGTTTGGTCCATTCAAAACACTTAAGCGCAACTCACCATTTTTAAGTATGGCTTTAAGGTTGGCAAAAGCCTTTGATTTGTTTTCATCAAATAAATTGATGGTCATTTGTGGGCCTCTTGCTACCACAGCGAATTTGATTTGTCCATAATCTGCAACATCTGAAGTGAGGCTTTGTCCATTTACCGAAAGGTAATAATTGCCTTCCTGGGTAAACTCGATTAAAATTTCATTGCCTTTTTCATCTTCCGCAATCCATTGTCCATTGATGCCATTATTGGCGATTGCTAATGAAGTGAAGGCCATTAAGGTTAGGGTGCAAATAAATCTATTCATGTGTATACTTGTAATTAATTCTGGATTCTAAACGGCACAGAAAACGAGTTTATTATACTAGAGAAAGTAGAAATGTTAACTTTTTGAAAAGACTCTATTGTCAAAATGGCACTTTCGTGAAAGTAGACTGACTTTTTGTCTGCATGGGCTGTCGTTTCTTCCTAGAAATTGGCTTGGCATAGCAATTGTGTATAGATGGCTAGACAAAATTGCCTGTACAATAAATTTGTCAGACCAAAAATAGTAAGTGACTGAAGATACTGAAGTTACGCACAATTTTTGATCTGACTTTAAAAATTTATTGTACCAATTTTTCTGGCTTACTGCTTAAGTAGGTGTTTAAACAACTAGCATAAAATGAAAGAACAGTTTTTAGTACAAAGAGCACAAAATTATTGGCAAACTATTTTCTTATTTACAGGGATGTTGGCACTTATGCTAGGCTTAGGCTATAGCACATTTGGGGTGGAAGGATTGTTATGGGCCGCAATAATTGGTGGTTTTGGACTATATATGAGTACACAGGTGCCAACGAAGATGATTATGCGTATGCATGGCGGACGATTGTTGCAAGCTTATGAAGCGCCTGATTTGATTCGAATTACAGAGCAATTGGCTCGCAGGGCAGAATTGTCTCCTATTCCACACTTGTACTATGTACCCTCAAATATCATGAACGCTTTTACCACAGGTGGTAAAAAAGATGCAGGTATTGCTATCACTAGAGGTTTGTTAGAGCAATTAGATATCAGAGAGTTGACTGGTGTGATTGCACACGAAATGGCCCATATCCGCAATAATGATATTCGCTGGAAAGGATTAGCGAATATGATGAATCGCATGACCAATTTATTCTCTTTTATGGGAAAGGTATTGTTGTTGATCAACTTGCCTTTGATCATGATGGGCACCTATAGTATTCCCTTGATGGCTATTCTATTATTGATCGCAGCACCTTATTTGGCGATGTTGATGAACTTAGCCATTTCAAGAACTAGAGAGTTTGATGCCGATTTGGAAGCAGCAAAATTAACGGGCGATCCAATTGGTTTGGCGAAAGCCTTACAGAAATTGAACTTCCTAAATAGGAGAGGACGTACTTGGTTTACACCGGTACAAAAAGCAGTTGTCCCTAAGATTTTAAGAACACATCCGACGACGATGGAGAGAGTGAAACGATTAGAGGAATTAGCGCCACGATATGAGCCAATATTCCAACAAGCAGAAAGGCAATGGATAACGCTTTATCAAAGACCAAGATTAGTCGTCAAGTTTTAACTAGTCATATCATCATCATAAATGGAGGTGGAATTCTAATCCTATGAATTCCACCTCAACTTTTTTATGTATTTTTCATTGTTACCACTCTTTGCGGTAAAGCCGCTTCAAATCCAGTAGATTCCTACCCCATTTATGGTAAAGAAGAATTTGCCATACATTTGCCATTAATATTTGATCAAATTTTGTGAACTTTATAGATGAAAATAGGGAGGGGCCATCCTTAATAGACTTTTACTCCTCAAACAATAAGTCTGTTAACTTTTAACTAATGGCCACTCAAAATTTTGATTCTTTAGCATTGTGAAACACACTAAGTATGAGGGATACATGCCTTCATATCTCCGACAGGCCTAGAATAGAATGTCTTTCTCGTTCATTAGTTCTTATTCTATTGAATGGTCTGTAAGCATTAATCGATTGAAAAATGAAACAGATAACTGCCCTTTTAGCAACTATTTTATCCTTTTCTTCTCTTTGTGGTCAACTCAGTTTCTCCAATCAGACGTTTCTTTTAAGTGACCCTTTCGGGAAAAGTGGCGCGCCCATCGCCATTGCAGATATGAATGGTGATGGATTGGATGATATTGTGCGCCTAAAAAATACAAATGAACTTCAAATCCTTTATCAACCTACTTTTGGAACGGTATTTTCTAATCTTACCATCGGCTTTACCTCTGGCAATCAATGGAGCATCTGTATAGCAGATGTAGATAGAAATGGCTATAACGATATCTTTTGCGGTGGTGCCTATAATGGCTTGCAGTTGTTTAAAGCTTCGGATGATGGTTTGACTTATCAGGATACGGCCTTTATTGATCCTCCTATATTTCTTCAAGCTTCCAATTTTGTGGATATCGATGGCGATTTGGATGTTGATATTTTTGCTTGTCATGATGATGGGCTCAGCGTACCCTATGAAAATGACGGCAGTGGCAATTTTGGTGCCAATTATGATCTTATTACAGCTGAATCTTTTTTGCCTTCAGATAATTCAGGGAACTATGGTTCTGTGTGGGTGGATTATGACAATGATCGAGATCTGGACTTATACCTTTCAAAATGCCGTCTTGGGGTGCAAAACCCGAATGACCCTCGTCGGGTAAACCTTCTTTTTCAAAATGATGGCAACGGCAACTATACCAATGTAGCCTTTGATGCAGGATTGGTTCCACTTGGACAATCTTGGGCTACTGATTTTGCGGATATTGACAATGATGGCGATCTAGATGCCTTTATTATCAATCATGATATTGAAAGTAAACTATATCGCAATGATGGTGATGGTACTTTTACTGATATTACTGCCCAAAGCGGTACTTCTACTGATTTGAATTCTATTGGTGACGCTATTCAGGTGAAATTTGAAGATTTTGATAATGATGGGTTTGTAGATTTATTGATCACCTCTAGTGGAAATGACCATTGCTTATTCTTGAATGATGGTGATTTGAGTTTTACGAAAACAGTCAATCCTTTTACCGGAATTAACGAACGCATCCATAGTGCGGTGACAGGTGATTTGAATAATGATGGATTCATTGATGTATATGCAGCCTATGGGCAAGGGTTTAATTCTATCGGGAATATTCCCGATCAGCTATACTTTAATAATGGCAACGACAATCATTTTTTCCAAGTATTATTGCAAGGGAATATTTCTAACCCCAACGGGATAGGAGCAAGGGTAGAGCTTTATGGAGATTGGGGCATTCAAATACGAGAGGTTCGTAGTGGTGAAAGCTATGGTATAAAGCCCTCCTTCATCAATCACTTTGGCTTAGGTAGTGCTACGTCAATTGATTCCTTAATTATTCGTTGGCCCTCTGGTTTGATCGATCGCTATGATGATTTGAACATTGATACTTCCGTTCAAATGATGGAAGGGGACGCATGTTTAACCAGTCCTAATTTTGTTGCTACTTCTAATGATTTGGAGGTGAACTTTTCTGACCTAACTACCCCCGGTGCTACATTTTGGATCTGGGAATTCGGAGATGGAAATACTTCATTGGATCAAGATCCAGTACATACTTATGACATACCTGGCCAATATGAGGTTTGTCTTACAGTAGGCGGGTATTGCCAAATTGCGCAGATTTGTAAAACGCTGAGTATAGACTGTAGCGCTATTCAATCCCTCTTTACGTATAATGATATCGGGCAAACAGTGCAATTCGTTGACCAATCTCTTAATGTACCTACCCAGTGGTTTTGGACTTTTGGTGATGGAACTACTTCTAATGTGCAGAATCCTCAACATTTTTATGATGCCCCTGGAGAATATTTTGTTTGTTTACAAACTACAAGTCTTTGTGGGCAAGAGGAATTTTGTGTGGTTATTCAGGTAGGTTGCGAGAGCCCAGACGCTGCTTTTAATGTGACTAGTAATGACTTGATGATTAGCTTAGAAGACGATTCTTCCCCAAATGTTGAAGAATGGTTCTGGAGTTTTGGTGATGGTAATACCTCCAATGAACAGAGCCCAAATCATACCTATGATATGCCGGGTACCTATGAGGTTTGCCTTACGGTAAATGATTTTTGCGGAAGCGATGTTACCTGCGAACTGGTTACCGTAGGTTGTGCAGCTCCAGCGGCTAATTTCGATTATATCAGTATGAATTTAGCTGTTGCATTCCAAAGTTTATCATCTAATGCTACTGCGTTTTCTTGGGATTTTGGGGATGGCAATACGAATAATGTAGGTAACCCCCTGCACACTTTTGCCGCACCAGGTACCTATGAGGTCTGTTTCACAGCGACTAATATTTGCGGAAGCGATGCGTTTTGCCAAAATATAAGTGTGGATTGTAATGCCCCCATTTCGGCCTTTTCTACACAAGCGAATGATTTGTTTGTCGTATTTCTGGACAATACACAAAATGGTCCTGAAACTTGGAACTGGGACTTTGGTGACGGCAATAGTTCGACACTTCAAAACCCCAGTCATAGCTATGCATTGCCAGGAACTTATACTACTTGCCTTACCACAACTAGTATTTGTGGAAGCGATCAAATATGTCAAGACGTAATAGTAACATGTAGCCCTCCTACTGCAGCTTATGAATTTACTCCAGATGAGTTGACATTAAGTTTTCAGGATGCTTCAGAAATGGGTGGAAGTAGTTGGTTTTGGAACTTTGGCAATGATGGAAGTTCTACTCAACAAAATCCAGTATTTACTTTCTCAGAACCAGGTACTTACGAGGTTTGTCTGACCATAAGTAATATCTGTGGGAGTAATTCAATTTGTGAATTTATTGATGTAAGTTGTACAGCGCCACAAGCAGGATTTGAGCTTAACCAGAATGATTTAACCATTGATTTTACAGATGTTTCGATGGGGGTTGTAGATGATAGGTTATGGAACTTTGGAGATGGGACTACTTCAACGGAGGCGAATCCACAGCACACTTTTGATATGCCAGGCACCTATGCCGTTTGTCTACAAGTGAGTAGTATTTGCGGAAGCACACAATCTTGCCAGCTCTTGACAGTTGATTGTGCCGCACCGAGCTCTTCATTTGAATATATTTCCAATCAACTCAATTTTGCTTTTATTGATCAATCTACCAATCAGCCAATTTCATGGTTATGGACTTTTGGTGATGGCAATAGCTCTATTGAGCAAAATCCAACTTATTCCTACGCTAATATTGGTGTTTATGAAGTATGTATGACTGCTGCTAGTCCTTGTGGTATGGAAACTAGCTGCCAAATGGTAGTGGCCACATGTATTGAACCAGATGCAGATTTTGAAGTGATAATGGATGGACTAAGTGTAGAGTTTACGGATAACACTACCAATAATCCAGATGCTTGGACCTGGACCTTTGGAAATGGCTCTACTTCGGATCTTCAGAATCCGTCCATTACTTTTGACGCACCAGGCAATTATCTGGTGTGCCTAGAAAGTAGTAATGCGTGTGGGGAAGATCAACATTGTCAGCAAATAGAGGTGAGTTGTACAGCGCCACAAGCGGTATTTAGCTTTACAGCAAATGAATTGGAGGTCAGTTTTATTGATTTATCTACTGCAGGGGCAGAAACTTGGACCTGGACGGACCAAGCCTCAGGTGTTATTCTTTCCATGGAGCAAAATCCAATGCTGAATTTTCCTGCACCAGGTGAATATGAAATCTGTTTGGAGGTCAGTAATATCTGTGGGAGTACCACTTCTTGTCAAACCATCAACATAAGTTGTAATGCGCCAGAGAGTAGTTTTTCTTTCGTTTCCAATGGCTTGGTCGTTGATTTTAATGATTTGAGTTCCAATACGCCAGATTCATGGTTGTGGGAATTTGGCGATGGCAATAGTTCTTCGCTAGAGTCTCCTGATCATACTTATGCTATGCCTGGTACTTACACTGTTTGCTTGACAACTTCTAGTATTTGTGGTAGCAATACGGTTTGTGAAATAGTAGTGGTGAATTGTCAGGCGCCACAGGCAGCATTTTCGCTTTCGCCAAATGAATTAGCTGTCAGCTTTTTTGATAATTCGAGCGGTAATCCAGAACAGTGGTTATGGACTTTTGGCGATGGCAATATCTCTAATGAGGCATCTCCTATACACAGCTATACAGCACCAGGCACTTACGAAGTTTGTTTGACTGTGCTGAATGTATGTGGAAATACACAGACCTGTAGTATAGTTCAAGTGGATTGTTCTGCACCTGAAGCAGCCTTTAACTTTACGCAAACTGAACTTTCTTTTGACTTTTCAGATGTTTCCCAGAATGGACCAAGTTCTTGGCTGTGGACCTTTGGCGATGGGAATAGTTCAACGCTAGCCAATCCGAACCATATATACGACCTACCGGGAGCATATGAAGTATGCTTAACGGTAAGCAGCATTTGTGGAGAAACGCAGACTTGCCAAACAATTGATGTAGAATGTTCGGCTCCCGATCCTGCTTTTGATACAATAAGTGATCAACTAGCAATTCAGTTTAGCGATAACTCCACTAATACTCCTACTGCTTGGTTCTGGGAATTTGGTGATGGAAGCACTAGCACGGAACAAAACCCTCAGCATATCTACGAATTACCAGGTGGTTACACGATCTGCCTGACAGCGAGTAGTGTTTGTGGAAGCCAAACTCTCTGTGAGAGCATTATCGTTAGTTGTACTGCCCCGCAGGCTGATTTTGATTATGGGGGGGATGAATTAATTATTGATTTTTTAGATCATTCGATGGATAATCCATCTTCTTGGTTATGGACCTTCGGTGATGGAACGACTTCAACTGATCAGAATCCACAGCATGAATATGAGCTGCCAGGTAGTTATTTGGTTTGCTTGCAAGTTGAAAATATTTGTGGAAACACGCAAAGATGTGAATTGATTACGATAAGCTGTACACCAAGTACTGCTACTATCGGTTTTGCTGCCAATGAGCTAGAAATCCAATTTACTGCCGATCCAAATGGTGATATTCAACAATGGCTTTGGAATTTTGGCGATGGAACCTCTGCTACAGAACAAAATCCAACGCATACCTATGATATGCCCGGAGCATACGAGGTGTGTTTAACGCTTCTCTCTATCTGTGGGGATTCTACTATTTGTAATACAGTTAATGTGAGTTGTACAGCCCCATTAGCTAATTTTGAGTTTGATCAATCTGCCAATACGGTACAGTTTGTTGATATTTCTACTAATCAGCCAGATGAATGGTTGTGGGAATTTGGGGATGGCAATACTAGTACAGAACAAGATCCTACACATATTTATGCTGCTGTAGGAGCCTATACAGTTTGCTTAAGTAGTAAATCTATCTGTGGTGCAGATACCATTTGCCAGATCATAGATGTGTTGGTCAATACGTCTATGATTACCAATCAACAACAAGATTTACAATTATATCCAAATCCTACCACCACAGAAGTATTCTTCAATTGGGCCTTTCCACAAGATGGAGAAGCACAACTGCGTGTGTGGAATACGATAGGGGTGTTGGTGAAAGAACAAACGACTGCTTCAGCACAATCCTTAGACCTAGAAGATTTACCAACAGGAACTTATTATATTGAAACTCGATTAAATAATCAGCAATGGATTCATAAAGTTATAAAATTATAAAGCTATGGATTTTACAAGTGTAACTGGAACGCTTCTATTACTCTTTACCGCAGCTGTTTCTTTTCAAGGATTACGAAGCAGTAAGTATATGGATGCTTATAAGTTTGAGGTAGATGCTATCCTGATTGACCGGCAATGGTATCGATTATTAAGTGCTGGTTTTTTGCATGGAAGTTGGCTGCACTTTGGTTTTAATATGATTGCCCTGTTGTCTTTTAGCTTTGCTTTGGAGTTGAAATTTGGTATGCTGTTGTTTTTAGGCCTGTACTTTATCTGCTTGCTTGGAGGTAGTTTATTGGCTTTGTATATCCATCGGAATCATGGTGATTATTCTGCAGTTGGAGCATCTGGGGCGATTAGTGGGGTAATCTTTTCCTCTATTATTTTATATCCTAGTAGTTCGATTAGTTTTATCGTTCTTCCGATTGAAATTCCGAATTGGTTATTTGGGATAGCGTTCGTATTGGTATCTATCTTTGGGATTAAAAGCCAAATAGGGAATATTGGCCATGAAGCCCATCTTGGCGGAGCGATCACAGGTATTATGGCTACCATTTTTATAGATTTCGGGCTCATAGCGTCTTCTTGGTGGTTGATACTTTTATTATTGGTCCCCACAGTTGCTTTTCTAATCCTAATTATTAGAAATCCAGCTGTAATGATGATTAAAGAATACTGGGGAGAAGGGGTCATCGATATTCAAGATGCCTACACCGGCCGAAAATCCAGAATGAGCCGCCAAGAAGAAATCGACTACTTGCTTGATAAGATCCGGACCAAAGGCATTAAAAGGCTCACTAAAAAAGAACGCCAACGATTAAAAGAAATTAGGGGAGAGTAGGGGGAATGGTGTGACTCCCCCTCACAAAGTCATTACTTGCCTCCTCTAGGCACGACTGGCTGCGGCTCAAGGATATTAATTCGCTCTGTTGGTTTTTCTTTTTTGATAGATGGAAAATTAAGAATACCTTTCAATGGCCTAACAGAACGACTAGAAGTACGCTCCATGGGAAGATGAACATCCAAGGTCAAATTGAAGGCTAACATATTACTATCATCAATCTTATCTAGTGAAAAGGTTTCTTGTGTTTCTAAGGTGACTTCATATTGCCCCCTATCTGGAAGAGCTCTGATATCTGTGATGGTTACATTGAGCGTTTGGTTGCTTTTACGAACGATAAGATTTTCAATGAATGGCTTATCTGAAAAGTTTACCGGGCTATCTTTATCTTCAATTTCTACTAAAAACTTCCATTGGAATGCAAATTTGCGGTCCTCTTTTTTACTCAAGTCAAATTCTCCATCAATAATTGCTGCAATCGGATGGGAGCTGGTTTGGATTTCTTGTTGTAAGTTGAACACTAGATATTCTCCTCCAACGGGTTCTCGACTTCTGATCTGGTAATTCAACGGAACTTTACTCGGCCGATAAGCATTTGGACCTCTAAAGTTAGCTCTAGAAGGTTGGCCCGTAATCGTAAATCGACAACCAGAACTTCCATTTTCATTGTTGAAATATTCAGCATATAGACTTGGCATATCTTCATAAACGCCTTGACTTACATTATCAATAACCCAATAGTTTTGCGTCATGTGCTCAGGAATACCTTCGATGATTAGGAAATGACGGTGTTCCACCCCTTCTGTCATCAATGGAAAATCTCTAGACTTTTCATAAGTCGGTTGAATATTTTCAAAATAAGAACGAATGAAGGAAGGACTAGGCAATGGCGTAAATAAGCGTTCTTTTTGATAGTTATCTTCAAAATCTGCAAAAATGATGGTTTCCCAATCTGTTCCAGAAAAAGTCGTTTGAGCAGTATTGGTAATACCTAGATTTGCTTGTAAGTGCGCCGCCAATGGTAAGTTGATATTGATGCCAACTTCGCGTTCGATCAATACGTTTTCTTCTGAAGTAGAAACATGGCGAATCATCACGCCTTGGAACTCTCTTAAATAATAAGCTTGATTGATATAAGAAGGGTTTTCTCTATAAAAACGCCATAAACTGAGTAGTGCTTCGATGGTTTGCTTATTGTTTGCTTCTAAGGCAATATGCAAGGGAGAAATAAAGGAGCCAGAAAGGGCCACAATAGAAGACTCTCTGCGATCATCAGTGCTTAATGCTGCCGCAAAAGCGGAATAAGGGGGTTCTACTCCTGCATCTAATGCTGCTTTAAGATAACCACTACAGTTTTTAGTCAATATGAAGGAATCAAAATCTCCCTCTGGATTGACGACAAACTGATCTGGAATACTTTTCATCCGAAATATCCGAGTAGGAGAGTACTTGATATCATCAAACTTATATTTGATTTCACTTTCGTTAAAAATATAAGACAGTAGGCTACCACCCCTGATATCTGCCGTTTCTACTCTTGTGCGTAGGTTGCGCTTACCCAAGAATTTGGTAAGGTCATTTGGCACATAGTCTCTGCGCTTACCGGATATAGCAAAGCCACAAAACTCGGTATGCTTTTTAAATTTTCCCTGCAGGACATAGCCAAGGGTATGTCGATAGTGCGCTTTTTTGGGTGGCCAATTTTCAGAGCGATAGGCTTCTAATTTGTCTTTTGCTTTGTCTAATCTTTGTGCGAAAGCACTATTCCAATTCAATAGGAATAATAAACTAACTAGGATAATTAATATGCCTTTCATGTGTTTAAAATTTTTCTGCAAGCGGCAAAATGCAGAATTCCGATTAATTTCGGAACTGCAAAAATGGAACCGCTTTGCTCCAGCCTACGGCCGGCCGGCTCGCATAATCTTTTTTAATCATTCCATTTCGTGTCCGCCTAAGACGGATGATTAATAAAGATCATGCTCGTTTCATGTATTTTCTTTTCCGCTTGTTGACGTACACATCTTTTTTACATAACGATAAAAGACAAAAAAGTAATGCGGTATTCCACAATATTTTTATTCTTATATTCTCCTTATTGAAAAGACAAATAATCGATTTCGAACGAAAATGGACCTTCCGCTTTAGATGAAGTGATCAATCCAATCCTCAAAACGCTCGAAAGGAAATCGGATGCGATTTTCTGATTTCCCTTCCTTCCCAAAACATAAGGTTTAAATTCACTAATGTCAATCATTACCGTTGTCCACTCATTATCTGTTTGTACAAGATCGTACTTAAAATAAGGTCGGAAAAACTGTCTGCTATTTTCTAGCATGATACCCATATCTTGTCCTTTTGATCTATATCTAATTTCGACTTTCTGGACTTTCGTCAAATCAAAGGCTTGGAAAGGCGTTCGGAAGGAGGTAAACCCGCCATTGTTTTCAAGTGAAACAGTACCAGTGAATAGTATACTATTTTCTTTGAATCTCGTTTTACCTATGGATAATCCACCCATAACACCATCATTGGTGATCTGCCAATTGTTGCCATCTTTATTTTGGCCAAAGTTGAAGCGAATGACATCAGAAGCTTGTGCATAGAATGTACATAAAATACAAAGAAGTAGAGCTTGCATAATTTTTAAATTGAAAAGGCTGTCTTTCCGAAAAGGAGAGACAGCCATGTATATTATTGTAGGATTAACTTTTGAACTAATCTTTTATCATCTTGACTTAATTCAAGGAAATAAGTTCCTTTCATACTATTAGCAATATCAATTCGATCACTAAAACGACCAGAGAAATTGCCTAAATTGTTAAAGTAAATGGCTTGTCCATTTGGATTGTAAATCCTTACTGCGGTGCGTCCTTCTTCTGGCAAATCAAATTCCAAGTCAAAAATACCAGTTGATGGATTAGGAAATACCTTTAATTCCTGAAACTTGAGGGTATTGGGAGCTAGCGTATTTTGTGATGGATTCTCCACACTATTGCTATTGGAAGGATCATTATCAGGACTTGACGGAGCATCTGTCTGCTGATTTTTTGATACAGCTTCCGCTAAATCTAACTCTAGGGCTAAAATTTCTTTTTCTAGAGCATCTTCTATAATCGCTTCGGACACTTCCGTAGATGGGGTTTCTGGTTCAATCACACTTGGGCCGTTTGGACGGCTATGATCATTGTGTGTAGCGGCTCTAGATTTGATTACTCTGGTTCTACTCATCATTTCTCCATCTCTATAGAAGGTTACCTTGATAGGTTCTCCTACATTGCGATTGTCAATAGCAGGGTCCATATCATGCCAATCTAATACTTTAAAATCGTCGATTTGAGTAATAATATCATTATTCTCCAAGCCCATGGCTTGAGCTGTAGAGTTGTGAATAACACTTACAGCAACGCCTTTTACACCTTCAGGCGTATCGCTATGGCTAGCTGATATACCTAAAAACGGATCTTGCTCAGAAGAGCGATGTATGCGACCCATATCTTCACTAGAATTGGCTAAAGGGACGTTAACGGCTTGAGATTGACCATTTCTGGTAAATGTTACATTTACAATTTCTCCTACTTGGTATCCACTAAGAAAACTGCTGAAATGGGCTTCATCATCTAGTTGATTACCATTAATTGCTGTAATAAAATCAAAAGCTTGTAAACCAGCTGCTTTTGCTGGACTATTAGGATAAACTTTACGGACTATAAATCCATCTTTGTTTTCTAAATCCCAAGCTTTCACTTTTTCATAGGTAACCCTTGAAGTGGTAATACCAAGAACCGGCCTTGAATGTTGAGCATTTAAAATAAAGAAACAAAAAAGAAGTGCTAAAGTAAATACATTTTTTTTCATGACAGTCAGGTTTAAAATTGAATAAAATTATGTACGGTCTTTGGCTTTATTTACGAAAGGAAGTTGCACTTGGATTTTAAACAGCAATATTTTTTAATATCAAATGATGAGCTTTAGAGTGTGTTTAGATTTTATTCAAACTGATAATCAACGATTTGAGCCTACCTTTGCTGGCAGGTATGCTCAAAGCTTTGGTTTTCAGGCAGTAGAAAATTTGGACATGCTCTTAATGGGATAGAGGACAGGTTTGTAAAATTGATAAAAAATAAATTAGCCTGGAAGGCACAGCATATTTTACTATTTGCTTGAGATATAATAATATGCTTACTTCATACGATTTTTACATTAGTTACTCATTTTTACTATTTGGAATAAAAAGTATTTTAATTTTGTAGCCCTGATTAAACAGGGTATTTATAAAAAGCCTAAACAAAATTGCCTAGATACAATTGCGTTTGCCATAAAATGATGAGTCAAAATAGTAAGTTGCTGATGGCAGGACAGTGATGCACGTTTTTTGGACAGATTCAAAGCGGTCAACCTTTGACTGAAATTTTATACTACCAATTCCAGCTTGCTGGCAGGTAAGGTTTTGGGCTAACTACTTGTAGAATAAAACCATCATTATGATCGGACAAATTCAAGATTCTAGTATTCGCTTAAAGCGAATTTTTATTGAATCAAAATTGCCAAATGAACTCTCTTCTCTTTATGACTTAGCTAATAATCTTTGGTGGTCATGGAACAAAGAAGCAATTGAAATTTTTGAATACCTCGGTGGTGAAAATTGGACGAACTCTAGGTGTAATCCTATCGAAATTCTTGATCAGATTGGTCCGGCTCGAGCAGAAGTATTGATTCAAGATAAAGATTTCATGGATAAATTGGGAAGCGTAAATTCTGCTTTCCAGGACTATATGAATGAAAAGGTAGCAGACGATGCTGCTCAGATGGTATATTTCAGTATGGAGTACGGTTTGCATATTTCTGTGCGGCTTTACTCTGGAGGACTAGGGGTATTAGCAGGTGATTTTCTTAAAGAGGCCAGTGATCGCAATGCCAATATGGTAGCTGTTGGTTTGCTTTATCGTTATGGCTATTTCCAACAAGGGATTTCACTTCACGGTGATCAAATCAATAACTTCCCCGTACAGCAATTTACTAAATTACCTATTCAACCTCTTCGTCAAGAAAATGGAGAATGGGTGAAAATTTATATCCAACTTCAAGGCCGAACCGTTGCTGCAAAAGTCTGGGAAATGAAAGTAGGGCGTATTTCTTTATACCTATTAGATACAGACTTAGACGAAAATAGCTGGGAAGATCGAAGCTTGACACATCAGCTTTATGGTGGCGATAATGAGCACCGTTTGAAGCAAGAAATTTTATTGGGTATAGGTGGTATCAAAGCAATGGAAGCCATCGGTATCAAAGGCGATATTTACCATTGTAACGAAGGCCACGCTGCATTTATGGGGGTTGAACGATTGAAAAATTATATCAATAATGATGGATTAAACTTTAATGAGGCTTTAGAAGTAGTCCGTGCTACTTCACTCTTTACTACACATACACCAGTGCCTGCTGGACATGATTATTTCCATGAATCTTTGCTTCGTTCTTATATGTACCACTATGCACATGGATTAGGTATTGATTGGGAAAAGTTCGTGGCGCTAGGAAAGATAAACGCAAGTAATCCTAATGAATTATTCTCCATGTCGCATTTAGCGATTCGCTTGTCGCAGGAGGTTAATGGCGTGAGCGAATTGCATGGAACCGTATCTCAGAAGATGTTCAATGTGTTATACCCTGGTTTCCATTCTGATGAATTACACATTGGCTTTGTAACGAATAGTGTGCATTATCCTACTTGGATTGCTAACGAGTGGAATACATTATACAAAGAAACTTTTGGAGCTGAATTCATAAATGACCAATCAAACAAAGATTACTGGCGTAAGATCCAAGATATACCTGCAGACAAAATTATGGAGGTACGCCAACAGTTGAAGAAACGTTTGTTGGATTACGTTAGAACGACCATTGAGGAAGATTTAACAAAAAGAGGAGCCAATCCAAGAGCTATTTTTGATGTTATCAATAAAGTGAATGATAATGCCTTGGTCATTGGTTTTGCTCGACGCTTTGCAACCTACAAACGCGCTCATTTATTATTCAGCAATTTAGAACGCCTTGATAAACTAGTTAATGATCCAGAACGTCCTGTAATCTTTGTTTTTTCAGGGAAAGCGCACCCTGCTGATAAAGGTGGTCAAGCATTGATCAAGCATATTGTCGACGTTTCTCAACGCCCAGAATTTGTAGGTAAAGTTATTTTCTTGGAGAATTACAACATGGAAATGGCTAAGTACTTGGTTCAAGGGGTAGATATTTGGTTAAACACGCCAACCCGTCCGAAAGAGGCTTCTGGCACGAGTGGTATGAAGGCTGCACTAAATGGGGTAATGAACTTTAGTGTATTAGATGGATGGTGGGCAGAAGCCTATCGCCCAGATGCAGGATGGGCTTTAAAAAAGGAGCGCACCTACGAAAACCAAGATCTTCAAAATGAACTGGATGCTGAAATACTTTACAATACCTTTGAAAGCGACATCATTCCTAAGTATTTTGATAAGAATGAAGAAGGTCATTCAGAAGAATGGGTGAGTATGATCAAAACACTAATTGCAGAGGTCGCACCTACCTTCACTATGACTCGTATGATGGAGCATTACTTCGAGCGTTTCTACAATAAGTTAGCAGTAAGAGGTAAGCAGATTAGAGCTAATGATTTTGCGAAAGCAAAAGAACTAAGCCATTGGAAAACAAAAGTGGAAAGACAATGGGAAGAAGTACGCTTACTGGAATTGAACACACATGATACAGTCAATCATCCACTACCTGTTGGAGAAGCCTTTAAAGCTTCAGTAAAAGTATATTTGGGGAGGTTATCCGCAAAAGAAGTGGGGATGGAGGTTGTATTCTTCCATCGTATTAGTGATCAAGAAATGACACTTAAGTTAAAGAAAGACTTAAACTTGGTAAGTTCGCAAGCCAATGAAGCGATATTTGAATGTACCATAGATCCAAAGATGACTGGCGTATACGAATTTGGATTCCGCATTTATCCAAAGAATGACTCTTTGCCACATCAGCAAGATTTCGCCTTGGCGAAATGGATGATATAAACAAAAAAGGCGATACCTTTCGCAAAAAGATACCGCTTGGGTGAGGGGATAAAACCTCTCACCTTAATGAATTAATCACAAACCTTATTCTTTTTTCAATAGTAATCGGATGTCTATAGTTTTGGCTATTGGTTTTTAGCTAATAGCTTAAACAACAAAAAAAAGTAGAAGTAGCTATTTCCGGTAAAGAACAACACATACAAAAGGACTACTTTTAAAGCGTGTTTTTTGGGATTATAATATTTGGTCAAAGTCTATTAATGTTTTGGTTTTTTGAAGCCTCTTTGTTTGTCATTCACTTATTAGTCCCACCAAAAAATAATTTGTTACTGCCTTTTGAAATTTTTTTAAAAAAGATTCTCCTGTAGAAGGGTTGACATAAATTTTGCTTGTATTGATAGAAAATTCAGTATTCCTTCTGGAGAATAGATTGATCTTTTCCTTATTAAGTAGTAAGGCTAAAAAATTATCTGTAACTTTCTTACCCTCACTTTCTTACAGTTTTTGAACTGATTCCAGCCTGCCAGCAGGCTGGGAATGGTGCAATGAAGTTCAGCCATAGGCAGACAGGTTTTTACATTCTCTCAAAAATCATGCGTAACTTTCATATTGTCAGCTACTTATAATTTTCGAGTGAACAATTTTATTGCTCAAGCAATTTTGTTCAAGCACTTACTAGGAACTTTTCAAAAAAATTCCTTTGTTTTAAGTAATTTTTTATCCTAAACCTGTAACAATACCTAAAAACAAAAGATAAATGAGCAAATACCAAGCAGAGGAGCAATGGCTTGCACAATTACAAACTGGAGACGATCAGCATTGGAAAGCTTTTTATGAAGAAGTCAGACAAGCGTTCCGATTGTTTTTTATCAAAAAAACAAGTTTGTCAATGGAAGAGGCAAGCGAGTTATTGCACGAAGCTATGGTGGTTTTTCATCGCAAAGTAATGAGTGGAGGCCTACAAGCTCCACTAGAGAGTAAGTTATCCACTTACCTCATTGGTATTGGTAAAATGCTTGCGAGAAAAAAGGAAATTTCTAAAGCTGATCAATGGGATACTGAAATTCCTGACCCTGGAGTGGCACCAGATGTGGAACGATACGAAAATAGCAAAGCTAATGCATTGCTAGTCGATCGTTTGCTACAGCAAATTGGACAACCTTGTAGACAACTCCTAGAGTTGTTTTACATTAAAGGTTATGCTATTGATGCTGTAATGACCACCCTCGATTTACCCTCCGAGGGCGCAACACGGAAAAAGAAGTTTGATTGCTTAAAGAAAATGAGAACACTTATTTAATTAAGATGTGGATGAATGGCATATGTTCACATCAACATATGAAGTCTTACGGCACTTCATATCAACCCTAATCTGATGGCAAAGATATTTACACCTGAGGAAATAGAGGCTTATTATTTTGGGCGATTATCGGATAGAGAGAAAAAGGAATTCGAACAGCAACTAGAAAATGATAAGTCACTACAAGCCGAACTAGATAGTTATACAAAGATACTAGATGGCTTTATGGCTAAGAAAGCGGAAAAATTTCTCCAGCAAATGAAAAGCTGGGAGAACCACAACGAATTCGAAGATCAAGACGAAATAGCATGGATTGAATGTTATTTGAAGGACGACCTACATCCTACCAACAAAGCTAAATTTGAAACGCAGCTTACTTCTGATCCGGCTTTCGCCAAAAAAGTAGCACAACAGCAACAATTAATAGATGGCTTTGAAGCTAAAAGATCACAGGCATTTGCTGAAAAGTTAAAGACATGGGATGATGATTCAAAGCCTGTGCCTGTGAAGCCAAAAAAGACAAAAGTGGTTTCCCTTTTTCAAAGGGTGGCCATCGCAGCCTCATTCGTACTATTACTCGGTCTTGGAACTTCTTGGTATGTTAATACCAACTTCTCCAATACTGCGCTGGTAGGCAAATTCTATCAAAAACCTTTATCTGATAATACCTTAGGTGGTAACATAGGTAATAAAAGTCAATGGTTGTCCAACTACGAATCAGCACATCAAAAAATGAATAATGGCAATTTTTGGAATGCCAGACAAGATTTTGAAAGGCTACAAGCTGAGCTATATGAATTGCAGCTAGACGATTACAATGAACAACTTTACGAAGATAATATCGATTGGAATATCGCCCTAGCTTGGCTGGGCATTAAGGATATCCAAAAAGCTTCTAATCAACTCACGACTATCAGTAAAAATAACGATCATACCTACCAAGAAAAGGCAAAAGAACTCCTCCAAGAATTGGATTCCGCTTGGTTTGACATAGCAAATTAGTGGTGAGGGTGAATAGGAAAAAGAGTAACCCTATTGAAGTACCTAAGGGCTGTTAGCAGTTGAAAAAAATTAACACCATTAAACCCCCAATATCTCTCTGATGTATTTTGCGAGAGACAATTTTAAAATGAATATATCAAAAGAACTTTCTGGATTAGTAGACAGATTCTATATCTAGGTTTGCTATTTTATGGAGTTCTCTGTTGAACAAGTGAAAAAACAAACATCCAATCAGGATCCAGTCCTAAAGAACTGCCTCATGAGATTAAACAGCCAAAAAGGGGGCTGGACAAAATTTTGACGCAAGAAAAAGCGTGGGCCTCTGCACTTCTTGCTAATGATATGAATACTCTAGATTCTATTATGCACCGCGACTTTCGACTAAAAAGAGTATATGGAGATGCTTTTCCTATTGGGAAGGAGATGTATTTGAGTATGTCTGGTGTGAGTGCTTCAAAAATGGATATAACTTACTTCGAAATCTTAGAGGAGTTTAGTGATATTATTGTGCTTAAAGCTGCAATGTCAATGGATTGGCAGCAAGAAGGCGTCGGTAAATTACCACCATATGCTCTTGTAATTGACACTTGGAAAAAAAGTGAGTATGGTACTTGGCAAGTTCTTTCAAGAGTGAGTCAAATTCTCGACAAACCCTATTCTGAAGAATAGGGGAAAGATTGACAAAATACGACTTGCAACAAATAAAGTGGGTAAGCAATTGTGGTTTGGGCACAAAGCCAAACCATTTTTGTATTTATTTGAGTATCTTTCTTAAGGTTTCTCTTCAAAGCACTTCCTCTATTGCTTAAATTAATGAAGTACCTAACAAAGTATATAAAAATACAGCTGACAAGCAGCGGAATACGCCTATTACATTAACAGCTAGCCATGAGCCAAAATATATAAAAATGAAACGAGAAAAATTTAATAAAAAGCGTTATAGTACCTTATTTTTAGGCCTATTGTGTGTTATTCTATCCTGTACTAGGCAGCAAGCTATTCCCGTTCAAGCAAAAGTTACGGTTAACACAGCTGCGATGGTCAAAACATACAACCCTATGATTTTTGGTGGCTTCCTAGAGCATTTTGGCGATCAAATCTATGGAGGAGTATTTGAGCCTAACTCACCTCTTGCAGATAAAGATGGTTTCAGAAAAGATGTTGTGGCAGCACTAAAAGAGCTAAATACAACTGCTGTCCGTTGGCCTGGAGGCTGTTATGTAAGTGGCTACCACTGGGAAAATGGGGTGGGTAGAAATCGTCCACTTACCGACGATATGGTGTGGGGAGTACAAGAAACCAATACTTTTGGCACAGATGAGTTTATAAAACTTTCTCGCTTAGTTGGATGGCAACCTTATATATGTAATAATGCTGGAAATGGAACCATAGAGGAAATGTGTAATTGGATTGAGTATTGTAATGGTAACACTGGAGAATATGCGCAAATGCGCAAAGATAATGGATACCCGAATCCTATGAATGTGAATATCTGGAGTATTGGCAATGAAAATTATCTTAAGCAAGAAATAGGATACAAACCGATTGAAGAGTGGGCTCCTTTTGTTACCAATGCTGCCAAAGCTATGAAAAAAGTAGATCCGACCGTTCAGATTTCTGCTGCTACATCAAATACAAGAGAATGGATTTTGCCTTTGTTAAAAGTTGCTGGCCCATATTTAACCTACATTTCCATTCATCAATACTGGTTTCCTTTTTGGCAAAAACACGAAATGCCCGATTATATGGCAGGCATTATGAAGTCGGAAGGACCTGACAAAATGATTTCAGATGTGGTTGACATACTTGAAGAGTCTGGATACAGAGGTAAAATTAAGATTGCTTTTGATGAGTGGAATCTGCGAGGATGGCACCATGCCAAATTTCCCAGAAAAACGGTACAAAATTACGAAGATCCAGAAGTTATCGAAGCGATAAAATCACGAGAAAAAAATAATATTGCTTCGCAATATAATATGTCAGATGCCCTTTTCTCTGCTTCTTTTCTTAATGCCTGTTTGCGACACTCAGACGATGTAAGTATGGCAAATATTGCACCTTCTGTAAATACCCGTGGCCCCCTCTATGTTCATCCTAAAGGTATTGTGAAACGTACCCATTTCCATGCCTTAGCCATGTATGCCAATAAGCTTCAACCTAATATAGTCCCACTGGAGATAGCAGCTGAACAACTTATTCATGAAGAAGATTCAATAGATGTAGTAGATGCGATTGCTACTCTTGATGAAAAGGGAACAACATGGTCTATTGCACTTATAAATCGCCATCCTTCAGACGCTATTAATTGTACAGTCAATATGGGTAATCAACCGTTGAAAGGAAAGTTTTCAGCCACTATGCTAACAGCAGATTCACCTGAGGCATTTAACAGTATTGAAAATCCTGATAGAGTAGCTCCAAAAGAGGTGGAACTAAAGTTTGATAAAGGTATCGTTGAGTTGCCACCTCACTCCCTAACGATTGTTCATATAGAATGAGCTTAGTTCATGTTTAAATTTTGCAAATGAATATCTTACCACCTTAAAGAAAAAATCTTTTGGACCTATACCAGAAATGGCTTTTTAAGCAACTTCCTACCATAAATGCCCAATAGAATCAGCCCCACTAATCCACCCAACACGATCCATGTATAACTGAAGGAAGAATAAACGGCTTCCATATTTCCAATTGGCGTAAAGGCAGCCCAGTAAACTGGATGCGCATAATGCGCTTCGCTTTGTTCGAGATATTTCAATTTTGCTGTTCGTAGTGCTTCGGACTTAGAAGCTCCGGTCTTTAAGCATTGATAAAAAGCAGTTGTAATTTTTTCATTGGCCTCTTCATTGATACTCCACAGCGTGGTAACTACTGACTTAGATCCAGCATAAAAGAAAGCTCTAGCCAAATTAATAAAACCTTCTCCTTGGAAAAGCTTACCCACAGCGGTTTCGCAAGCACTCAACATTACCAAATCAGCCGATAAATCTAAGAGATAAACATCTTTTACAAAAAGAGAATCATAATCGCCAGCATCATCTGCAAAAACGATAAATGAAAAATCACCTTCTTTAGGATTAGCAATGGCATGGGTCGCTAACTGAATTAATTGGTAATCGCCAGCTTGGTTTGTAAAAGCGTTTTTAGAGGCCTCTTGTCCTAAAATAGCCTTACCTCTAAGTGTTTTGGCTACTTCTTGAACGGCGCTTTGATTGTAATCCAAAGAAGAGAAATTTGCACCGCCTGTAAAGGCAGGCGCAAATCCGGCATAAGCATGGCCAGATGATTTTCTCTCCATTAACGATTTCTGTAAAGAAATAGAATAAGCGTAATGAATAACATGATCATTAATTAAGTAAGCATACGATTTAAAATCTCTGATTTTTTGGGGTTGAGCAGTAATCAAAGCTTCAAATGGTAAATAACCAAGAATACCACTCGGAATGATCGTTAATTGCTTTGGTAAATTAGAAATGGGTTTTAGGAGTTTATTGTATAATTGTAAAGCTAGGTGGTTATAACTTGTAAGTAACTTTTGGCGATCAGCATTCGGGAATTGGAAAGCTTCAATATCCTTTCTGAAAGTACTTACCCAATCTTCTAATGGGAAATCTTTTTGTATTTCAATGACTTCAAATGCATCTTGCGTAATATAGAACGCATAGATATTGTTTTGTCCAACAAAATACTCAAGGTAGGCATGCTCATTTCCAATCAGTTGTTGGCGAATTTCTTCAGAACTTAAGGTTTCGAAGTTATATTTTAAGTCATAGTAAGAAGGGTAAGTTTCCTCCAATTGAGTAATCCAAGTATTATAAGCTTGGCGCAATTGGAGCAGTTCCGTCTCTAGTCTACCTTCCTCATCACCATATTCAAAAATCTTCTTCTCTAGCAAGGATATACGTGCTTTGTACAACTTTTCTTCTGCTAATAAAGAATCTGGAATATTTGCCAATTGTGCAGCCTCTACTTTGTTAAAAGCTTCGAGTAATAAAATGCTTTTACTGCGTTCGGCGAAAGCCAAAGCCTTTTCTTTATATTCTATTTCATTGGTCCATTCCCATAAACGTAGTGCCATTTCAATGGCTCTTTCGCTGCGCTCTCGGCTTTCTTCAATAATGTAAAGCTTAGAGGTTTCGTAAGATTGAGAACGACGTAATTGCTTTTCTACCTCGAAAATGAGTTCATGACATTCTAATGCTTTTTTATACAGTTCAACATTTTTGCTTTGTTCTGCCAGGCTTGCTAATGCTTCTGCTTTGTAGGCTAATGCTTCCTGTAGGGTATTTTCAGCGTATAGGATATTTAGTATTGGTTGTTCAGATATATTTTCAGTTTTGAAATCATCCAGCAAGGATTGCAGCGCTTTATGCGCACTTTCTAAGGCAAGATCATATTTATCCCACGATTGATAAAGCTTTGCTTTTAAACAGTAATGTTTCGCAAAATCACGGTTTTTATCGTTATCATGATAGTCTAGTAAGA
>JAKVCU010000117.1 GCA_022448955.1 Saprospiraceae bacterium | reverse complement strand
TAACTCAATGTGTTGCTTTTTCATTTGATCTCTCTTTTGAAATCAAAAATACTAAATTATTTAATTCACAGTGTACTAGCTTAATGAAAGTCATATTTTAAACTATAACCACTAGAGAATCTAATATTTTCAGTACACCGAGTATCACTTTAGCCTTAAATTTTGATATGAATCTCCTCCTTTTATAGCTTCTAAATTAATAAGTTTTATTGTCTTAGCCTCGGGACCTAATTTTTGGGGTAACTATAGAGCAGAGTTGATTCCTTTAGTGTAGTTTTGACGATTTGCTGAATACGAAATTGAGGTTTCCGCTCCTTTTGTAAAGGGGGGTCACTAGATTATGTCTACCTAATTTTGGGTAAAATTTCATAGTTTTTAGGTATTATTTAGACTTGGTCTAATTAATGATAGCTGGAATTTTATATTTGCGCCCGAATTGGATGAGCCAATTAGGATGGAAAGAAAAAGAAAAAAGGAAACTGCTAAAATGAAGTATTTATTTATCACCTTTTTATTCTTATTATTTTTTGTTTTTCAGTCTCGGGCACAAGTCCTAGAAGGGATTGTTGTATCAGAATCAAATGTAGCTATCATAGGTGCGAACGTCATAGATTTATCAACAAAGCAGGGAACTGCAACTGATATTGATGGAAGGTTTGAACTAAAGTTAGATGGAGCTAATTTTATCGTAATATCTGCACTTGGCTATCAGATAGATACCATTTTTATAGATTTTTCTCAGGGAAATACTCCAAGAACATTTACACTAAATGAAAATGTAAATCTTCTTAATGAAATAGTAGTCAAAGCAAAGTCAGCATCAACTTTAGTTAGAGAAGAAGCCTATGCAGTTGAAGTAATAGAATCTAAAGAGTTTAAAAATCTATCTACTAATGCTAACTCTATTCTTTCTAGAATTTCGGGCGTTAATATCAGAGAGTCAGGGGGACTTGGATCTCAATTTTCGCTATCGCTTAATGGTTTATCAGGTAATCAAGTAAGAATATTCCTTAATGGAGTCCCGATGGATTATTTCGGTACTTCCTTATCACTAAATAATTTTGCTGCAAATATTATTGAAAGGATTGAGGTTTATAAAGGCGTAGTCCCTGTTCATTTATCGTCGGATGCCCTAGGAGGTGCTATCAATGTGGTCACTAGTAGTAATTTGTCTAGCTACTTAGATGCCTCTTATAGCTTTGGTTCCTTTAATACACATATTGCTACTTTCAATGCACAGCGCAGAGGCAGAAAGTCAGGCTGGACCCATCGAATTAAGTCTTTCTTCAACCAATCTGATAATAATTATGAAGTACCCGTACAATTGGTAGATTTTGAGACAGGCAAACAAGATGATTTTGAAACATGGGTGGAAAGATTTCATGATGGTTATCAAAGCAAAATGCTGTGGTATGAAACAGGAATCACAGGAAAGCCATTTGCCGACGAATTTATGATTGGAGCTTTATATTCTGATAATTATAAGGAATTACAACAAGCAGCCAATGCTATTGGTCAGGCCAAAATTCCTTACGGTGAAGTATCAACCGAGGAGCAAAAATGGATTGGAAATATCACCTACACCAAAACGGGTTTATTTAATGATAGACTTTCAATCTCAGCTTATGGTGTTGCTGTTTTTTCAGAAACATTATCTAGAGATACAGCAAGTGTGAGGTATGATTGGTTTGGGGTACCTTCACCAAAGCTTAATAATACAACGGGAGAGATAGAGAATAGAAAAACGCTACTTACCCTAGAGTCGGAAAATTACCTTGCTAATATAAATGGTGAATTTGCGATTACAGATCAGCAAAGCATTACCTTAAATTACTCCTTGAATGACTTTGGCTTACAAGGGGGTGATCCGTTTAAAGATCAGAATAACACGCAGTTTAGCCAGCCTAATGAAGTACGAAAACAGGTGTTGGCTGGGAGTTTTACCAATACATTTTGGAGCGAAAAAATTAAAATTACTGCTTTTTCCAAGTATTATGATTATAAAGTGAATTCGCTAGAAACGAATTATTCTGGGACGGAGATTATTCCTTTTGAAAATAAAAAAGACTATCTAGGATGGGGTGCTACCTCTTCTATTTTGTTAGGTGATTTTCAATTAAAAATGAGTTTCGAAAAAGCCATTCGTTTTCCAGAAATTGTTGAACTCTTTGGGGATGGTTTAAACATTGTTTCAAGTCCTACTTTGCTTCCAGAGAATAGCAATAACTTTAACCTAGGATTACTCATCAAAAAAACAATCAATAGCAACCAACTTTTTGTTTCTTTTAATACCTTCCTAAGAAGTGCTAAAGACTTTATTATTCCAGTCGTTCAAGGATTGAAGGTCTTCCACATCAACAATAATAATGTTTTATCCAAAGGAGTAGATATTGCATTAGGCTTGAATATTCGAGAAAACTTTGTCCTATCGCTCAATGGTACTTATCTCGATTTAAGAGATAATAATGTTTGGAGAAATGGAGTAGCAGGAGTTGAAAATAACCTCTATAAAGCGCGAATTCCGAATGTTCCTTATTTATTCGGCAATCTTTCATTTTCCTACCGGAAGGAGAATCTTCTGAAGGCAGATGATTCTTATTCTATCTCGATTAATCAGAATTACGTACATGAATTTTTTTATCGCTGGGAAGTTTTGGCAAGTATCAACAAGAGTGTAGTACCTAGTCAGTTTTCTACGAATTTAGATATGGTCTACAGTATGAATGATGAAAAATACAATATTTCTTTTACTGTGGTAAACCTTTTTGATAGTAGACTATATGACAACTTTCAACAGCTAAGACCCGGAAGAAACTTCAATGTCAAACTACGCTATTTTCTGAATTAAAAATTACATATACAAGGAGGTTCATAATGATAATGACTTTTCACTAAGTCCAATCAGTCAGTACCATCTACTGAAGTATAGTAACACTAAATAATAAATAAATTAAAAATTTAAACAAACATGAAATCATTGAATCTATTTTATTTTTTCGCTTTTATCACGGTATTAGCGGCTTGTAATAAAGATGATGATATGGATATAGCCACCTGTGGTGATGGTATCCAAAATGGTGATGAGCAAGGTGTAGATTGTGGAGGGTCATGTGATCCTTGCCCTCAAGAGACTTTCTACTTTGTAGGTGTGGAGGCAGCTACTGATCCAGCTACAGATGTCTTGAGCCCTACCAATTCTATTGAGTCAGGTACTGTTTCTCCAATTGGAAACGGATTCGAACAACCAGCATGGATGACTTTTATGCAGGGGCCAGATCAGATTTTGGTAGGAGGGTACACTTCTGCTCCTGAATTTTTTAGCTATGAAGTTGTAAACGGTGAACTAACTAGGGGAAGCAGTTTCTTCACAGACTTAGCTATCTATGCTTTCGATTTTGTGGATGAATCTACAGCTGTTATGATTGGATCTGCAAGAGAAGGGTTTGCAGAGAAAAAAATCTATCATGTGAATACAGACGATATGTCTATTATGAATACGGTTGTTTCTGATTTTGGAAATGTAGAAGCAGACAGCCTTCTAGGATTTCCCATTGATGTAAAAGTTAGAGGTAATAAAATGTTTGTCGCTTACTATAACATCCATGCCAGAGGCGACTTCAGTACGCCTTCTGCGAATGAAGCAAAAGTGGCAGTATTTGATTACCCTTCTTTCACTTTTAACAAAATCATCACAGATTCAAGAACAGCTAATATTGGTAGGTATTACAGCTCTAATGCTCTAGAGATGGATGAGGATGGGAATATATACACTTATTCTCCCTCTTCACTGGCTTGTGGTTATACACCAGTACCTGCTAACAATTCTGGTATCTTAAGAATCAACAATGGTTCATCAGAATTTGATGCCAACTATTTCATCGATTTTGAAGACATCAGTGGAGGATACAAAATCAATGACCTATTCTATGTAGCTGATGGAAAAGCTGTAGTAAGAGTCCTTCAGGAGGATGAAACCAATCCCATTTTCCTTTGGGCATCTTATGCGCCTACAAGTGCTGCCGCCTTTATGGAAGTTGGTATTCTTGATCTAAATACACAATCATTTACATTGTTACCTAATGTTCCCAAATCAGGAGGTGGGTGGAATGCTGCTCACCTTGTAGAAGGATCAAAACTATACCTTGGAGTAAGCAATGAGGCTTATGCAGGTATTTATATCATTGATGTAGAGAATGGTACAGCTGTTGAAGGTGCTAAAATTGAGGGTAACTATGCCAAGGGAATTTTATCCCTAAAAGAATAATTATACTGTAATAATATTCATAAGTGAGTTATATCATAGTGCTTCCACGATAAAGGAATAGTGGGAGCACTTTATTTTTCAAAACTTGTGTTCAAAACAAGGGGGGTAATGAATGCAAGAAATATCCAAGCGTAATGATGAAAAAGTTATTATTTACTTTCACTACTTGTCTTTTATCGATCAGTACTGTATTTGCACATTATTTATGGGTAGAAACGAATCCAACCGGAATCCTAGGTCAACCTCAAGAAGTCAGAGTCTATTTTGGAGAATACACTTATGGGGTCATTGAAGATACCGAAGGCACAGCTTTCGCTAAAATGAAAGATTTTTCATTGTGGGTTGTTGATGCGACTGGCAAAAAAACGCTATTAAACACTACAGCAAAAGAAGATCATTTCATCGCTACTTTTACGCCTCAAAGTGAGGGTGTTTATACAGTGACATTGGATAATGATAAAATTGATGTTATTGATTATACTCAATATGATTTTGGCATTTTTAAAACTCATTATCATTCGGTAGCTACAATTCAAGTGGGTGACGCCAATGATTCATCTATAGCAAATAATAAGAAGGGCTTATCTATCAAGAAGTTATCAGCTGAAAAAGGTAAAGTGGTACTTCAAGTGTTTTATAAAAATGAAGTATTACCAAAAGCAGAGGTAAGCATATTTGTAGCAGATCAGTGGTCAAAAAAAATGGAAACAGATGAAAAAGGAATGCTTAAGCTTGACCTACCGTGGGATACACAATATGTGTTAGAGGTAAACAAAAAAGAGGAGGTTCCTGGTAAGTACAAGGAAGTACCATATGAGTTTATATGGCATTGTGTTACTTATCACTTTAACCAATGATTTCGTTAACTTATCTATTGATTTTTTTGGGATTTTATTTTTGGTATTCAACCACATCAAGAATAAAAATTCAACCAGTCTTTGGTATGGAAAACTGGGCACAAAAGAAGAAAATGGAATCTAAAATTTTGGGCTCCCTCCTTTTGTGTTTGGGCTGGTTTTTATTATTTCAAAATTATGGAATGGGAGCCAGCAGCTTTCACTTCTTGATAGCTTTGATGACTATAGCTAGTTCCGTTATTGTATTCATGCCTTTAGGAATACTCAGCCTAAAGACAATGATTCTTTTATTATTTCTGATGTTGTTTTTTGAGTATATTATTACTTAGACTATGCCTGCTAATCCAAAATATCTTACCACATCTAAATGGCAACGGCTTGCGAAAATAACAGCTGGGTTTATAGGAGGTTTCATACTTAGTAGCTCTATCCATATTGCTTTTGCATTGCTCTTTGGTCGAGTTAATGTGATCATTACAAGCAGTTTTAGTGCTTTTTTGCTGTGGGCTATTTTTTTCATCTTAGCATTCCTAAGTAAAAATGGATGGAAGGTCTGGGGCTGGTATATTTTTATATCTCTAATTTGTTGTTCAGTTTTATTGTTTTGACGTTTTCGAATATAATCCTATGGACAAACGTATCTACAATATTTTATTTCATACACATACTGTAAGTAGCATTGTGATTAGTGTTGCTTTGTATGTTATTTTTTTTGCCGGTTCATTCTCTTTTTTTAGAGATGAAATTGTCAATTGGGAAAGAGGGCATCAAGTAAATACTAGTGACCAAATCATTGTGGATGTAGATACGATCTTACTTAGTTTGAGTGAATTTTATGATCTTTCAGGAAGAGATATAACGCTAACCCATTATTATAATGAACGTCAGATAGGCGTCAGCCTTACTGGTTCCAAAGATTCTACAGCAACAAAGGAAGCCGAAGCAGCTGCTTTTTTTTACCTTGATACTCAAAATAAAACTAGCGTTACCTATCCCGAATCTTACACCCTAGGAGAGTTCCTTTATCGTTTGCATTTTTTTGCTCAAATACCCTATCCTTACGGATATTATCTTTCTGGCTTTATTGCTTTCTTTTTCCTATTTGCTATTCTAACAGGAATCCTTGTGCATTGGAAAAAAATTATTTCGAATTTTTACGTATTTCGCCCTTGGGCAAAACTCAAAACAATTTGGACAGATTCTCATACAGCACTAGGGCTAATTGGCTTTCCTTTTCAATTAATATATGCTTTAACTGGTGCATTTTTTATGATAAAGGCCGTGGTGATGATTCCATTTGTTATTGCACTTTATGATGGAGACGAACAAAAACTGAATGAAGACCTAGAATACTCTACTCCTATCTTCGAATATACCTATCAGCCATTGGCAAAAATACCACCTTTAAGTAGCTACATTTCTAACATAAAAGATCAATGGGATAGTTTCCAAATCAAAGAAATACAAATTTCCAATTATGGAGATCAGAATATGCATCTCTCATTAGCTGGTCATTTAGATTACAGGCAAAAAATGAATGGAATTGGAAAAGTTATCTATAAGGTGAAAGATGGTGAAGTAGTGAGTCAAAAAAATCCATTAAAAAGGACAACTTATCTTGATGGGGTTAAAAATTTATTATTTCGCTTGCATTTGGCGGATTATGCTGGCTATGGCTTAAGAATCATTTCCTTCCTGTTAGGTATCATTTCTTGTTATGTTATTTTATCAGGGGTTATGATTTGGTTGGTTGCTAGGAATAAGAAAAATATTCCAGATGAAGGCCGTCGCTTTAACAACAAAGTAGTAAAATGGTATTTAGCCATTTGCTTAAGTATGTTTCCAATTATTGCGATGGAGTTTTCTATGGTAAAGCTCATTGCTCCAGTAGGAATGACGCTCTTATACCAAACCTTTTTCACAACTTGGCTAGTATTGACTATCATTTTTTATTCTTTGAAAGATCATTTGTCTATGTTAAGATGGATGCTTTTATTAGGAGGGGTATTCGCCATTATTATCCCTTTTGTAAACGGCTTTACTACTGGGAATTGGATATGGATTACTTGGCAAAATGAGCTTACTCAAATTCTATTTATTGACTTGTTTTGGTTAACCTTGGCTATTATATCCCTTGTTACTTGGTTGAAAATTTCTCCCTTGTCAGATTAGTGAGTAGATAAATTTATCCTAGCCTTTTATGCTAGAGATTCTTCCATATCTCATGGGATATATATTAAATAATATTTCTAATAATGAGGACGTTAGGAATTTACAGGCTTTTGCCAAATGGCTAGTCTTATCAATTATGCCTAACTCCTTATTCGTATGAAAATCTTTCATGTCTTTTTTCTTTTTATTGCTATCCAACCCTTAGCTGCTCAGACCTATTCTTCTGAGCAAATAGATGTCATTTTATTGATTCAGAATGAACATAATGAGCCATTGACAAAGCAAGAGGTTATTGTGCAGAATGAAGAACAAATATTTCGAGCTTTCACCAAATCGACTGGAAGGGTAGTATTTCGGTTACAACGAGGAGATACTTACACTGTAAGCTTTTTAGATTTCGAAAATTTTACAAGTGTGCATATACCTGAAAAAGGTAAGAGTTTTCTGACCAAGAAAATTACTTTTCCTACGGCTGATCAATCTATTTTGAAAGATGGCGTACTGGATACTGTCTTCCAAAATTATACGCTTCGACAACAGCCTACTCAAACAGAAACGGTATTTAACTTAATGCTAAAAGACCGAGATCGGAAGGCCATTGCGAATGAGACGGTCTGGATGGTTCAACCAGAAATTAAAAAAGCGTATCAGGCAAAGACTAATAAGAAAGGTATGGCTACATTCCTGCTTCCTGCAGGTTATACATACAATTTGGACTTCATAAATGATAAAGGCTACAAAAGTATAAAGGTGCCCCAGAAAGGATTTTTGAGGCAAAAGAAAGGCGTAATTTATGTGTCAAGTAAGTTAAATATTCAAGAGGTAGAACGCAATGATACGATCTTCCAAGAAGTACCGCTTTCGCAAAAAGCGACCAGGCAAAGGGTGTTGATAAGTGTGACGATCACTGACCTAGATGATCAGCCACTAGCTGATGAAAAGGTGTTTATGCGAACCTCAAAAGAGGTCTATACTGCTACAACGGATAAGAATGGGAAGACTGCTTTAATTTTGCCGAAAGGCGAAACCTATACCATAAAACTTGAATATAGTAACGACTTAGAGGATATTGAATTGGAAAAAGGTAATTACTTGCGCAATGATAAAATTTCATATCAATATATCGGATCAGCTGTCATCAAAGCAAGAGAGCTAGAACAGGCAAGGCGTGCCAAAAGGAGAGATTCGCTAATGCAAATTCAAGCATTTAGAGATTCTTTAAACCAAAAACGATCCAAATGGAGCGGCTTTATTGATAAAATTAATAATGACTTTAATAAGGACTCTTTACTTATGGCCATTTACAATCGAGTGAAAGAAGATTCTATTGGCCTAGCAGAAGATCCCGAATATTTTGAGAGAATTGGCGATGAGGTGAATGCTGCTTTACAGCGAAATAAAGATAAATGGAAGAATAAAATCATCGTTACAGATCTTACCTGTAGTATGTATCCTTACATGGATCAAGTTTTGGTATGGCATGCTTTAGAAATGAATGAGGTCAATCTTGCAAATGAATATATTTTTTTTAACGATGGTGATGGTAAGCCCGTGCCAGAAAAGATCATGGGACAAACAGGCGGCTTTTACTACATACAGTCTAAACTACTGGATGAGCTCACATGGACGATGCTCGAAACTATGCAAACAGGATGTAGCATTGATGGCCCAGAGAATGACTTAGAAGCATTGCTGGAGGCAGTAAAGTATCAAGATCAATTAGAGGAAATCATCTTAATTGCAGATAATTCTAGCCCAGTCCGAGATATCGAACTCCTCACTCAACTTAATGTTCCTGTTCGCATCATTCTTGCAGGGGTATGGTATGATGTTAATGAGGATTACTTGGATATTGCTTATCATACAAAAGGCTCTATCCACACACTAGAGCAAGACTTAAATCAACTCTACCAACTAAAGGATGGTGAATCTATTAAAATTGGTGAGAATACTTATCGTATCTATCAAGGAAAATTTGTTAAAATGGCACGCCTTTAGAACGCTCACTTTTGTCAAAGCGAGCATAAGCTTTTTAATATATTTGTAATTTTTATTCCAGATCATTTGTGTGAGGGAATTGCTCTAGATTCCAAATTAATAGGGCCTGCGTCGAAATAGTAAAATGATTTATACCGAAGCGAAGTAAGCTCGACTTTTTCATAATGCTAAAGTCAAGCTAGGGTAATTACAAGGAAATATCTGGCATTTTCAAATACAGATACTCACTTTTCGATCATACTAACAGAAATTAACAGCTTCATAAGAAAGTAATTAAGGTATTAATGCTCTAAAGTTAATAACTTTGGAATTACACAAACTACTATTTTGCACGACAACCATCATTTATGAATTGGAAATTTATACTAGCGATTAGTTTATGTTTTTGTAGCCACTTAATTTTGGCACAACAAGATGTTGTAGTAAAGAATGCCCCGAATATCAATTCGGATGGAATGGAGTTTTCGCCTGTTCTTTATCAGAATGGAGTGGTTTATGTCTCTCGACACAAAAATGGACCTGTTGATCAAAAAACAGGAGAAACATTCTTTGAGCTATTCTATGCAGAATTAGACCCCAATGGATTTCCATTAAAGCCCCAAGACTTTTCTACCGAATTGAACTCCCAGGTGCACGAAGGACCAGTATCTTTTAACCGTCGAGGCGACCAGATTTTCTTTACTAGAAGCAATACACAAGATGGGAAAACACGAGCGGATTCAGATGGACGAATAGGCCTAAAAATATATACGGCACAAAGGGGATATTTTGATTGGGAAAACATTCAAGAGCTTCCTTTTAATGATAATGAATACACATGCATGCACCCCTCACTTTCGCCAAATGGTAAAAAACTTTTTTTTACATCCAATATGCCAGGAGGATATGGCGGATATGACTTGTACTTCGTTGAGCGTATTGGAGAGGCTTGGTCTATGCCCATTAATCTTGGTCCAGATATCAATACTTCTAAAAATGAAGTATTTCCTTTTATACATGAAAGTGGCGTCCTATTTTTTACTTCTGATGGACATAGTGGTATGGGGGGCTTAGATTTATTCATGATAGATCTAAGCGGCAGAAAATGGGGGCGTGTGATCAACCTAGGGGAGCCATTTAATTCTGAATCTGATGACTTAGGTATGGTTTTGACACCAGGAGGGGCAAGAGGTTATTTTACTTCTAATCGAGTGGACGGAAAAGGACAAGATGATATTTATTTCTTTGAAGCACCAACCGGTATTAAAGGTAGAGAGCTATATCAAACCCTGAATTCTGTTATTGCAGTCTATGACAAAAATCAAAGCAAAAGAGTACCTGGAGCAGCTATTCGTATTTTTGAAACTTCCTCAGATGGATTAATCAATAATGAAGATCTTTACAATATTGAATTATTGCCAGCTTCCGCTGAATCAAGAGAGTTGACCTTAAAAATGGTTCGTAAAAGCGACGAAGATCTTGGCGATCCACGAATAATCACTGATCGAAATGGAGAGGCAGTGGGACAGTTCCAAGAAAATAAGAGTTATATTATTCTTGTGTCAAAGGATGGATATCAAAGCAAGGAGGTCATCCATATAACAAAAGATGTTAACCTTTATCGACCAATTGAGGTATTGCTCGAACCTAGTAATTGCTTCAGCCTTGATGGAATTGTGACCAACGCTAAGTATAGGCAACGCGTTCCCAATGCACTGGTGCGTATTGTTAATAATTGTGATGGATCAGAAGAAATTATTCGAACAACAGTGGATGGAGAATTTCAAACTTGTTTGAATGTGGGTTGTGAGTTTACTATTATAGGAGAAAAAGATGGATATCAAAATGACCGTACCAAAGTATCCACTGTAAAAATTCGTGGGAATCGTTCTTTGACAGCTCAACTTAAATTACTCCCAGAATCAGAGCAAGTTATGAAAGAACCAATCCGTGAGGGAACAGTTATTGTACTAGAGAACATCTACTACGATTTTAATAAATCTGCTATTCGTTCAGGAGAAGCAAGGGACCTAGAGGCTCTGGTGAAATTAATGCGCACTTATCCATCCATGGAAATCGAATTAGGAGCTCATACCGATGCTCGTGGTACAGAAGCTTACAATCTTAGGCTTTCGCTAAAACGAGCCGAATCGGCTAAGCAATTTATGGTTGAACGCGGAATTGCAGCAAACCGTATTAAAGCATTTGGATATGGAGAAGCATATCCGAGAAATAGATGTAGAGAAGGTATCGATTGTACAGAAGTAGAACATCAATATAACAGACGTACAGAGGTGCGTATCCTGAAAATGGATGAACCTCTGAGGGTACAATATCAAGATGATTTTAATAATTATAAGAATTAATATCTATTATGGCTAAACCTACCTTAGCAGATAGTCTGAATTTTTTGTCAAAGTTAACATTGAGAAGGATTTGGAATGCTACTAAGGTAGTTTCCTCTTTTTATCTTACCAAATGGTTTCAAAGGCCTATACAATGGGGCTTACCCTTTACGGTTTCTTTTGAACCTACCACTGCTTGTAATTTACGATGCCCTGAGTGCCCAAGTGGCTTACGATCCTTTACGAGGGCTACCGGAAATCTAAAAGCAGACTTTTTTAGAAAAACCATCGATGATATATATAAAGAGTTAATATATTTAATTTTTTATTTTCAAGGAGAACCTTACATCAATCCAGCTTTCTTGGATATGGTTGCTTATGCAAATGCCAAAGGTATCTATACTATTACTAGTACAAACGGGCATTTTATGAGTAATGAAAATGCTAGGAAAACGATCGAATCCGGTTTAGATCGATTGATCATATCTGTCGATGGGACAACCCAAGATGTTTATGAAAATTACAGAAAAGGTGGGAAGCTAGAAGTAGTCCTGCAAGGTGCAAGGAATATAGTAAAATGGAAAAAAAAACTTAGCTCCAGTACGCCGCATATTATCTTTCAATTTTTAGTGGTACGACCAAATGAACACCAAATTGATGAAATCTATCAAATAGCGGAAGAAATTGGTATTAACGAAGTCAAGCTAAAGACAGCTCAGGTCTATAACTATGAACTAGGGAATCCACTTATCCCTAGCATTGAAAAATATGCACGTTATACCCAGCAAGCAGATGGAACTTATCGCGTGAAAAATGAGTTGCTAAATCATTGTTGGAAGCTGTGGCATAGTTGTGTCATTACTTGGAACGGTATTGTGGTACCTTGCTGTTTTGATAAAGATGCTAGCTATCAATTAGGAGATTTAAAACAATCCAGTATGCGAAATATTTGGTATAGCAATAACTATAAAAAATTTAGAGCGAAAATATTAAAAGGTAGAGATCAAATTGATATATGTACCAACTGTACAGAAGGATGCAAAGTTTGGGCTTAATGCAAAATGTTTTTTATTTGGTGAAAAAAAGAATACGTTAGCATAAAGTTTAACAATTCATTTTCGACCAAATGAAAAGAGCTTATTTTGTAGATCAGTAAAAATTTATTTCGTAGATTTTAATCGAAAACTCGCAAATATGCACATTTGTTTGGCAAAACAAAAAAAAAGTGCGAAATTTGTTATTCCAACTCCAAAATTAAATAGAAAGCTACAGATTACCGATACTAAAATTCACAAAATCAGTCCCTCTAATCATTGATCCTGGTTGAAAGTACTGATAGCCAAAACCTATGTAATAGGCGAAACTAAAACTCCGATTGTTCGGAGGAAAAAGAGCCATCTTCGGGCGTACAGATTACATTCTTGTTAGCATATGCCCATGTCTGAAATAAGCAAATTCGCCTGAAAGAAACTTAACCAAAATCCGGAGTAAATTTCATTCTTTTGAATGAATAGAGAGTCAAAGAAATACGCATCTAGCTTGATGTGTAGTGAAGAGAAAGGGTTTTATCTCTCAGTTTGGCATCAACTATAGATATTCATATACCAAAAAAGCAGCAGATGTTATACAAAGTGATTTTTTCAGGACGTCTTGAGTTCGGAAATCAACGAACTTACGACAGGGTACTCAAAATGTACGAGCACCGTAAAGAAAATTATTATCGTTCAGAAATTCTCTTAAATGAAGAGGAGGTTTTTGATGCAGGATCACTTGCACTAGATGTACCAAGGTTTATTGCCCAATCTTCTGACAAAAGTTGGAGGAATACGATCAATATGCTCCAAAATGTAGCGCAGTATGCTGTTGCAGGAGATATTAATGCGTGGATGTTGGACAGCGGCAAAGTTTTAAAGAAAGCGTTCGTAGAGCCAGATAGTGACAAAGCAGCTGTACAATCCTACAGAACTGGTAGAGAACTCTTGAAAGAGGATGGAAGGGAGGATGAAGCGATTGCAGCATTAAATCGTGCGATCGAAAAGTTCGAACGCCATGCTATGGCTTATGAACGTAGAGGTTATATCAATTTTGTCCTTCAAAATTATGAAGACGCTTTATACGATTATTCAAAAAGTATTGATATTAATCCCAATAGCCCTAACCCATATTATGGTAGAGCGTATTTGAAAATGTTGAAAAAGGATTGGGTAAGCGCGTCTGCAGATTTTGATAAAGTGACTAAACGCTCTATTCCTCATCAAAATATTTATTGGAAAGCAAGAAGATTAAAATCGGAGTGTCATATCCACCTAGAGCAATATAAAGAAGCTGCATTCGATCTGAAGTTATTCACTATGCGTAATTTCGGCGAAGGTAACCCAAATTTGATGTGGTTGAAAAAAGCTTATTTTGATTATGGTTTTGTATTGCTTCAGCAAGAAAATTTTGTCGATGCTATTAAGGCCTTCGATAGTGCATTAGATTTTGCGGAAGGAAAAGGAAATGTAAGCGATGCAGAAGCATTATTCTACAGAGGGCTTGCCACCAAAAAAGCTGGGAAAAAAGGTTTCAAAAGTGACTTGGAATCAGCTGCTAAGAAAGGATCTAAAAAAGCAGCACGATTTTTAGCGGAGATGGCCTGACCATCGTCATGCTAATATTTGCTGCTTTAAAAATATATCTAAGGAGAAATACATCATGTATTTCTCCTTTTTGTATATATAAACTTTATGCTTTTCTTAATACTATATAGATACTATAGTTGCTTGTTTTTTTGTTAATTGATCCAACAGTTGTATTGTTAAAAAGTATATGGCCAATCGAGAATAAGTACTGGAGTGCAAAGACAAAGCTTTTTTGAGTTTAGTAGCTTTAGTGGTAGGACAAAAAAACGGAAGTATTTGGTGTTCAATGAATTGTTTATAGCTAGTAAGCTATATTTCTAAACAACTTCGTTTATAAAATCAGAATAATGAAATTTTGCTTGAGTATTTTACTGATGATTTGTTTTTTAGTAAACATAAGTGGGCAAGACTACTTGACTAAAAAGACCGTACCCAAAAAGGTAAAGGAAAAATACAATAAGGCAGTAAAATGGAGCAGGGCCAAAGAATACAACAAAGCTTATAAAGCTTTTCAAAAAATCTTACAAAAAACACCACAATTTGTCGATGCTGATTTAATGTTGGCAGCCATTCATTATGATCGTGATGAATTTGCTAAAGCAGAACAAAAATATGAGGAAGTACTAGGTTATGCTGCAGATTATAGAACGCGAACACTTTATGAAATTGCATTGACAGAACTGAAACAAGAAAAATTCGAAGAGGCTATCCACCACTTAGAAAGATTCTTAGAAGAAGAACAAAAGAATAAACGCCTTCGTGTAAGAGCAAAAAACCATATCAAAACGGCTAAATTTAAATCATATGCTTTAAAAAATCCCGTCCCTTTTCATCCAGAACCATTACCTGGAGCAATTAATACCCCCCACAGAGAGTACCTGATCTCCTTAACTGCAGAGGAAGATCGCTTAGTCGTAACTAGACGAGTAGGTATACAGGAGGATCTCTACGCTAGTGAAAAAATAGATGGTATTTGGCAAGATGGAATCTTCTTAGAAGATATAAATACCAACTTAAGCGAAGGCGCTCAAACCTTATCCGCTGATGGAAAAATGCTTGTTTATACGGCGTGCAATCGAAAAGATGGTTACGGAGATTGTGATTTGTATGTATCTTACAAATCTAAAGATAAATGGTCAACTCCAAAAAATATTGGAGGAACCATTAACTCTAAAGCATGGGAATCACAGCCGACATTGTCTAGTGATGGAAATACCTTATATTTTGCAAGTAATCGAGCTGGAGGTCTTGGGAATAAAGATATTTGGGTAACTTTTAAACAAGCCAATGGTCAGTGGGGAAGACCTAAAAATTTGGGAGATAATATCAATACCTCAGGAAGTGAACAAGCGCCATTTATTCATGCGGATAATCAAACCCTTTATTTTATGTCGGATGAACATCCGGGGATGGGTGCGCATGATTTGTTTGTTGCCCGTAAGAAAAACGATGATACTTGGGGAAATCCTGAAAACCTAGGGTATCCAATTAACACTGTTGCTAATGAAGGAGCATTGGTGGTACAGCTGGATGGTAAAAGAGCTTACTTCGCTCGCGATCGAAATATAGAACAAGGTGTGGAAGGGACTATACCCAATGAAGACATTTATAGCTTTGAATTACATGAAGCGGCTAGACCAAATGCAGCTACTTATGTCAAAGCAAAAGTTTATGATGCAGAGACAAGGCTACTAATTGATGCTCAAGTGGAGTTTGTTGCTTTGAGGTCACAAAAAGTATTTGCTAAAACACACACTGGAACAGAAGGACGCTTTTTAATTTGTTTACCACTTGGGCAAAGCTATGCTTTGAATGTGAATAAGGATACCTATCTCTTTCATTCAGAAAATTTTGCACTAGAAGAGATTAGAGCACAAACAACACCCTACCTATTAGAAATTTATTTAAAAAAGATTCCGGCCCCATCAAGCAGTCTTAAAGAAAAAGTATCACAACCTATTGTGCTTAGAAATATCTTTTTTGAAACGGCTTCAGCCGTTTTGTTAAAGGCTTCATTGTTTGAGTTGCATAAATTGTTCCGACTCCTAGATGAACATCCAGATATGAAAATTCAATTAAATGGACATACTGACGATGTTGGTAGTGAGCTGGATAACTTGCTTCTCTCTGAGAATAGAGCAAAGGCCGTTTATCAATTCTTAATAGAAAAAGGCATCAGTATGGAACGCCTAAACTACAAAGGTTTTGGCGAAAGCCAACCAATAGATACTAATGAAACAGAAAAAGGTCGACAGAATAATCGTCGGACGGAATTTGAAATAATAAAATAACGGAGCTTATTCATCAAACAACTTACCTTGTATTAGATCAGGCAATAACCGAAAAGATTTGCGATGATGGATACAAGAACCATGTTTTGCAATGGCTGCTCGATGAGCTTTCGTAGGATAACCTTTATTTTTCTGCCAATCATAATGGGGGTACTCTGCTGCAATCTGCATCATATAATCGTCGCGATAGGTTTTAGCTAGGATAGATGCTGCGGCAATCGACATATATCTGCTATCTCCTTTGATCATACAGTGAAAGGGAAGTTCTTTATAAGATTTGAAGCGGTTACCATCTATTAGTAAAGATTCTGGTATAATAGAAAGCTGATCAATACTGCGATGCATAGCCAAAAAAGAAGCATTCAGAATGTTGATCTCATCAATCTCTTCCGGATCAACCTGAGCGACTGCCCATGCTAGCGCAGAGGCTTCTACGATTTTTCGAGCTTCAATGCGCTTTTTTTCGCTCAATTGCTTTGAGTCATTTAATAAAGAATGACTGAAAGCTTTAGGCAAAATAACCGCCGCAGCAAAAACAGGACCTGCTAAGCAGCCACGACCTGCTTCATCGCAACCTGCCTCTACTAATTGAGGATCGTGAAAAGCTTTGAGCATGAATAAAAAGGCTTGTGAAATAGAATTTATAACCCGAAAGGTAAGAAAGCGATAACAATTGTGGAAGTCTTCTTGAAAATTTATCGTTTAGAATACCAAGTAGAACATCAATATTGCAACTAGCTTTATTATTGATTATTTTAATGCTTATCACGAATGCGCTTTATTTTAAATTACAAGCTTTTTTACTTTAAAATGAAGTCCACCATCAAATTTGAATCAAGTAAAACAGTAAAAAATACTTAATCCGTGCATTGGTCATATGAGTGGCCAAAAATCTTGATGAGAAATGAGCGTGTATCTGCAAAACTATAGTACTCTAACAAAAAAAGTTGCTAATTTTTCAGACTCATCAATAAAAACGCGCCAAAAACCAAAAACATTCTACAAACAAATGCCGCTATGAATCGATTAATAGGGCTGCTCTTTTTTTTATTTGTCATTGTGAGCACTCATGCACAAATTACAGTGAAGGGAAGAGTAGTCGATACAGATACGAAAGAAGGATTACCCTTCAGTAGTGTGTACTTTCAAGGAACCACCATCGGAACGTCTACTGATATTGACGGATACTATGAGTTATATGCTTCTAAGCCATATGATTCCATCGCTGTTTCTGCAATAGGTTATCAAACCACTCTTAAATTGGTCTCCTCTGATACTACACAAACGATCAATTTTTTCCTCTCCTCCTCTGATATTACCCTTCAAGAAGTAGTCATCTTGGCAGGTGAAAATCCCGCTAATCAAATTGTGCGTAATATCATCGAGAAAAAGAAAGCTAATCGCTTGGATAATTTGAATAGCTTTCAATTCGAAAGTTATGAAAAAGTCGAATTAGATCTAGAAAATATCAGTGAAGAGCTTCGCGAAAGCAGATTGATGAAGCCGTTTGCTTTTATCTTTGATAATGTAGATAGCACCTCTGATGAGAAACCTTTCTTACCTGTTTATATTAATGAAGTCCTGTCGGATGTTTTTTATGTGAAAGAAGAAGGGAGCCCAAAAGAAATAGTGAAAGGACAGCGGACCTCTGGGGTAAGAAATAAATCTATTGTTGACTACATTAAACGCATACATACTGATTATAGCGTTTATGATGATTGGATTTATATACTGGAAAAACCATTTGCTAGTCCTTTCTCTGATGGGGGATTATTTTATTACGATTACTATATCATCGATAGTACTTTCATTAAAGACCAATGGAGCTATAAATTAAAATTTAAACCCAAACGTAAACAAGAAAATACTTTCTACGGCGACTTCTGGGTAGCAGATACGACCTTCGCTATTGAACGCCTAAATATGCGAATGAGTAAGGATGCAAATATCAACTTAGTCAGTCGGGTTATTATCTTTCAAGAGTTCGACACACTTGCTAATTACTGGGTACCATTGAAAGAAAAGCTGGTGGTCGATTTTACTGCAACCAAAAATGCACCAGGTGTTATCGGACGGCATACGCAAACCTTCAAAGATCATCGTCTTAATCAAATAGGGATACAAGATGTTTACAATAAGGTAGATCCAGACTATGATTCTGAAGAGGAAGAAATAAAAGACGAAGCCTTCTGGAACGAAGTGCGACACGAACCTCTGAGCGAAAATGAACAGTCTGTTTATGGCTTAATTGATAGTATTAAAAGTGTTCCCATTTTTAAGACTTATGCACAAGTGCTAGAAACGATCTTTACTGGGTATTACGAGTTTGGCAATTGGGAGCTCGGCCCTTACTTCTCGGTCTATAGCTCTAATCCCGTCGAGGGCAATCGATTACGTTTAGGTGCAAGAACCAATTCAGGCTTTAGTAAAAGTATGCGGTTTGGGGGGTTCTTGGCCTATGGTTTCAAAGATAAAGATTTCAAATATGGCGGTCAGTTTGACTGGATGCTCAATAAAAAACCGCGGATCATTGGTGGCCTAGCCTATAAGAAAGATATTAGCCTAAATAGTGAAAATAGCGAGACCTTCCAAGATGGAGATCTATTTTCTGGTACTTTTCGACGCAATATCTATCAAAAGTTGATTCAAGTAGAAGAAGCTAAAGTTTATTTTGAACGTTATTGGAAAAATGGCTTTTCTAATCGCCTGACCTTGCTTCACCGATATATGGATCCTTACGGAAATCTAACAGCACAAGGTGCAGGCTTTAATTATGCATTTCTCCCTGATCAAAATGCACTTACAGATGTGGATACAACTATCCGCACAACGGAGTTTATTTTCAAAACACGTTACGCTTATAAAGAAAATTATGTTGATGCAGGATACGAAAGGGTAAGTTTAGGTTCAAAATATCCTATTATTGAGTTGCAATATACGCTTGGCGCAAAAGGGGTACTTAACAGTGACTATAATTATCACAAACTTTCTCTTTTTTATCGGCATTATTTCCTGATAAATCCAATTGGGTGGACTTCCTATCGTTTCAAGGCAGGGAAAATATTTGGTACTCTACCTTTCTTACTAGCAGAGGTTCATCCAGGAAATGAAGCCTACTTTTCTAGTAGAGGTGCATTTAATACCATGAACCGCTATGAGTTTGCTAGTGATACTTACTTTAGCCTCTTTCTAGAACATCACTTCGATGGTTATCTAATGAATAAAATTCCACTGATCCGTAAATTACAATTAAGAACACTTATTTCTTTCAAAGCCGTAATTGGTTCTCTATCTGAAAAAAACAAAAATGCAAATCTGAATTATAAAAACGATTTTTCTCAAATCCCTGATTTTCAAACTTACACCGGCTTCAGAACACCTGATCGAACGCCTTTCATGGAAGCAGGAGTTGGGATTGAAAATATCTTTAAGGTCTTTCGTGTGGAGGCTATGTGGCGTTTAAATTACCTAGATAACCCCGAAGCAACCAAATTTAATCTGCTTGTTGGAGTTGCCTTTTATTTTTAATACCAAATGATGGTAGCCACCCAACAGTCGTAATGAGAATATCCTGAAATATATCTCGTCCATATTCGATACAAAATGGCCCTTTTAAGGATTGATAGCCTATCTTGGTATTCAGAATGAATTCGTAATTCTAATGTAAAAACCAGAAGCGTAAGACAACCAATTGCCGAAAAAATGGTTAGAGCCCTAATCAACCATTTATAATAAATATGCGGCTTAGGATTCTCTCTATTGTTGTTTTTCTGATTTTAGCAATTGGCAGTACATTTGCCATCTTTGATCTCAAATTCTCTTTTGATTTTGAGCAGTTCTTTCCAGAAGGAGATGAGGACTTAGCTTATTTCCGAGATTTTATTGAAGAATTTGAGACGGATGATAACTTTATGCTCATCGCAGTTCGAAGAGAAGAAGGTGTTTTCGAACAGAAATTCCTCAAGCAATTTCATGATTTCACACTAAAAACAAGGACACTGCCTCATGTGGTCGAAAGCCAATCCTTGACAAAGTTCTCTTATCCTATACGCACACCTTTTGCTATTACAACCGTCCCCGCTATCCATATAGACAATCCTTCACGATATGATACAGATAAAATACGATTACTAAATGACGAGCGATTTGTCCATAATCTAATAAGCGAAGATGGAAAGACCCTAGTCGTTTTCTTGAAAACCATCAATAGTATTCAGCTAGACCAAGCAGAGGAGTTTATGCTTGCGCTAAATGAATTGATAGCACAATATGATTTTGAAGAATACCACTATTTAGGGCGACCTTACTTTCAAAAAGAATTAGTAGCCATGCAAAAACGAGAGATCATTGTCTCCGCAATTGTTTCTGGCTTCTTGGTTACTATTATTATGTTCCTAATCTTTAGAAAGGCATGGGGTATCAGCCTAGCACTGTTTTCCATAGGTTTAGGTATGCTACTCTTCATGGGCTTTCTTGGCGCTACGGGTAGAGAACTAAATGCCATGGCTGCACTTTATCCCGTTCTCATGATCATCGTAGGTACTTCAGATGTGATACATATTATGTCGAAGTATATAGACGAATTAAGGAAGGGACACGACCGAATGAGAGCTATCAAAACCAGCATCAAAGAAATTGGCCTAGCAACCCTGCTCACTTCTGTAACCACCGCAATTGGTTTTGCTACTTTGCTAACGAGTCGAGTTACTCCGATTCGCGACTTTGGTATTAATGCTGCAACTGGGGTACTCATCGCTTACATCACTGTGATCTTCTTTACCACAGCCGTCTTATCCTTTTTTAGAACTGACCAAATTATAAAATTAGGTAGCGGTATTTCTTTTTGGGATAAAGCTATGACTTGGGCTTACCACTACACTAAACGGAATGGTCGGCAGATTGCTTGGGGAAGCTTTGCTATTCTAATTCTAAGTTTTATTGGAATCTCTCGAATTACAACCAACTACAATATCGCTAATAATATGCCTTCTGGCGAAAAGATTACAGAAGATTTATTCTTCTTTGAAAAAGAACTGACAGGCTTTCGCCCAATGGAATTTGCCATCTATGCCCAAGGCGACTATAAAGCAACAGACTTTGAAGTAATCAAGGAAATCGACAAATTGGAAACTTACCTTCGCCAGTTTCCCGTGCTACAGGCCGTCGGTTCTGTAACAGCAGTATACAAAAGCATCAATCAAATGTATGGTAATAACAACCCTGCTGCATATACATTACCAGCTTCTGAGAAAAAATTTGACGAGTATAAAAGAATGGTTGAAAAAGTGCCGCAAATGGGGATGAATGTACTGGTAAGTAAAGATGAGAAAAAAACTAGAATCACTTCCCGAATCTTCGACCTTGGTGCTGATTCCATCAAAGTTTTTGGAAATCGCCTCGATAGTTGGATCGAAGCCAATACAGATGCATCTGTTATGAAGGTGAAACGCACAGGAACTGGTGTCATTATTGATAAAAATGCAGAATACATTCGCCGAAACTTATTACAAGGTCTTGGTGTAGCTATATTAATTGTGAGCATACTTATGGCATTGTTATTCCAAAATGTCAAAATGCTCATTATCTCATTAGTACCAAACATTGTTCCTCTCATTCTCGCTGGAGCATTGTTGGGGTATCTTGGCATCGAACTCGAAGCAGGAGTATCTATTGTCTTTGCAGTCATATTCGGTATTGCAGTAGATGATACCATTCACTTCCTCAGCAAATTCAAATTAGCAAGGAATAAAGGCCTTAATATTGAGGAGGCACTAAAAATTACTTTCTTGGAAACGGGCAAAGCCATTTGTTTGACAACAGTCATCCTTTTCTTTGGCTTCCTAGTCATGTTATTCTCTATTCATCCACCAAGTGTTACGATAGGCTTACTCATCAGCCTTACCCTATTCAGTGCCCTCATCGCTGACCTAACCCTCATCCCGCTAATGATAAGATGGCTACTAAAAGATGACCCAAACCCTCAATCTGTCAAAGTAGCACAAAAAAACTTGGTTGCAGAATAGCGCCTTGCTACTTGATATTAAATAGTGTAATCGTTAATCAAAGTCATGAACGATTACACTATTTAAAAAAGATGGGCCTGCACATCTACCTTCCACTTTATAAAGTCATATTTTGCTTTGATCAAAATCACCCGCATTTTTTCCCGTATTCGTAATCGACTCTCCACCGTCTACAGTCAAAATCTGACCAGTTACAAAAGTGTTTTGAAGTAAAGAAAGAATACCATCGGTAATATGCTGCGTAGTCCCCTGCATTTTTAGTGGAATACCCTGAATACGCCACTCCATATACTCTGGACTCCTCGTCCCAGCAGGGAGAACCACACCAGGGGCTAATCCATTCACTCTAACACTCGGTGCATATTCAATAGCTGCCATTTTTGTGAACGACACCAAAGTCTTTTTTGCTAATAAATAAGCGGCATAATTATTTTGATTGAATGCCATCTTATTATCTATAATATTAATGACGTTTCCTTTTGATACCGTATTCGCAAAAATTTGCGTCAAAAAAAAGGGAGCCTTTATGTTTACGTCAAATTGTTGATCAAATATAGCCGTGGTTGTATTTTCAATCGTAGCCTGAGTATATGCAGAGGCGCTATTTACCAAAACAGATAAATGAGGAAATCTAATAACCACATCTTTTACGAAGTCAGGCATATCATCTGCTTTACGCAAATTTAGCTGAAATGCTTCGCATTGTACGCCTAATGACTGAATCTCTGCTTTCGTTTCTTCTGCAGCTGATGCAGAAGAATTATAATGAAGTGCAATATCATAACCATCTTTCGCAAGTGCTATAGCAATAGCCTTGCCCAATCGGATCGCACTACCTGTAACTAAGGCGGCTTTCTTACTCATAAATATAGTTTGTGAAATTTTTGACTGTAGAACTTGCTTGGAAATTTGTTCTCTGAGTCAGTTTTGTCAATAATTAGATTAGTATCCATTTCCAAAGGCCATCGGCATATCGTTTGACGGTAAGACCAATTATTTGCATTTAAACAAGTGCTTAGCTTAACCCGCTGCTTTCATTGGCATAGATAGCTTTATTATATTTTCTTCTTGTATTCTAATACTGAGTGCTTGATGACCTATTATTATATTATGGAAGTTTAGGCTTACGCCAAATTTTTTAAACTGTGGCTGTTCATCAATACTGACCTTCAAATAATCTAAAAGCTCTAGAACGAACGGACGAACATATGGTTCTGGTGGAAGATCACCTTTATATATAGCATTATTCTCATGTTCTTTGTAGAACAATATATCAATATCAGCTACCCTGTCTTTCTTTTTAGATTGTGGATCATTCCTGTCTCTCCCTAATTTAGTTTCTATTTGATTAAACAATTCCTTTAACTCTACAGGACTTAAGTGAGTCTGTATACGTGCCGCAAGGTTTAAGAAAGTACGGTCACTATTGAAGCCTTTTGCTTGAGTTTCTAGAATACGACTGATATCTATCCGCTTAGAAATTTGTAATAAGTAATCAAGCATGTATTTCACATTCTCATACGGATCAATATTACTGCCTAAACTTATATAATACCATGCCATAGTTATTCTTTTGCTAGAGAAACGAGAACTAGCATAATTTGTTTAAATCTTCATTCAACTTCTTTTGAAATAGGTGCTTTTCCCCTGGAGAATAAAACGATTTAGATCAATAAAAATATTTCTAAAAAAAATTAAAAATTTATTTTTTGGGAATATGCACTTTGTAAGAAATAAAACCCACCTTTTTTATACATATACCATATGCCAATTGGTATTTATCGCATTTTCTGAAATGTGCTTAATTGATGATAATTTCATCTTTGAAAAAAGCTTGCGTAATTCAAAAACCCGCTTTATATTTGCATCCGCGATTGAAACACAAGCAATCATAATTACAATAAACTAAGTTAGAATAATAGAAAAGTCTAAAGTTTTTAACTCAGTTGAATGTTGATCACTTGCATCGCACTTGAAAAAACTGTAAATTGAATAACTTTTCCTTTTTTGAGAAGCGATTTTTTAATCCCATCACAAGGCGGAAATTTTTTTCAAAAAAATAATCAAAAAGTTTTGTTGTTTTCAAAACTGCGATTATCTTTGCAGTCCCTTAGCGAGAGAGCGAAAGGGTAAAGACTTGAGAGAGTCAAAAAGTAATAGAAAGACGAGTCATTTGCTGATGGAAATTTAGTGAATCATTTGTTAAAGATAAGTTCATTGACACTGGTAAATTAAGGTAAGGAAAAAAGAATACCTACAAGTACGAAAAAATTGAACCTAGCGGACATTTAGTTAAATCCATTTACTGTAGTAAAGAAAAGTATCTTAGAGATACAAAGAACAAAGAATTTACTATGGAGAGTTTGATCCTGGCTCAGGATGAACGCTAGCGGGAGGCCTAATACATGCAAGTCGAGGGGCAGCAGTTCGGCTGGCGACCGGC
>JAKVCU010000116.1 GCA_022448955.1 Saprospiraceae bacterium | reverse complement strand
GTCGTAAGAAATCAAGTTATGTATGAAAAAAATTTAAACATTTGCTTGGATTAACCATAGAAAGCAGACAGGCTTTAGCCCAACTATTTAATAGATATTTTGTAATTCTAAAGAGTTTATTTATCTCAGCGGGAACTTTTATATCTATTTCTTACATTCTTAAATAAGAAAATGAACTTTTTTTTTGACTTGATCAAAAAGAGGGAAAATCTATAAACTATTTAAAGATCAATCATTTAAAAAGAGAGTGCTATCTTTTTAAAGGGAAAATTTGAAAAAAAGATAGATTTAAATGAAAAAGTAGTGAATAAAGGCTAGGATAATTCAGATGATTAATTTAAATTTGCCTCGCCTTAAGAAAATAGGCGGAAAAATATTTCGCGATTGTTTTTGAATTAATTAAAAAGTATTATCTTTGCAATCGCTTTGAGAAAATGATCTCAAAAATACCTTGAAATTAGAACGAAAAAGAACTAAAAATGTTATGTAAGATTCTTTGTTTCGTTGAATGAAATTCAATCAATTGATTGATAATATGCCAGCATAGCTCAGTTGGCCAGAGCAGCTGATTTGTAATCAGCGGGTCGGGGGTTCGAATCCCTCTGCTGGCTCAAATGACATAGTTCATTCAATCGAACCGAAGGGGAAATGGGGGTGCGCCGGAGTGGGAGAGCCGGGCCGGACTGTAAATCCGGTGACTACGTCTGAATAGGTTCGAATCCTATCACCCCCACATAACATATTAGGTTATCATTACCTAATCATGAAGTGTTCAGAATGCGGGCGTAGCTCAGTTGGTAGAGCATCAGCCTTCCAAGCTGAGGGTCGCGGGTTCGAGTCTCGTCGCCCGCTCTAATTTCTTGGTCCCTTTGGCTTTAACATGGTAAGATGCTAAAGCTTATAGCTATTTGTGGACGATTGAGAGAATTGCCGATGTAGCTCAGGGGTAGAGCACTTCCATGGTAAGGAAGGGGTCATGGGTTCAAATCCCATCATTGGCTCCACTTTATAATTAGGTGTTATTTAACAACTAAAAATTTCATACGCTAAAAATTTTATACCGATGGCAAAGGAAACATTCGAAAGGAATAAGCCGCACTTAAATGTCGGAACTATCGGGCACGTTGACCACGGTAAGACGACTTTGACAGCTGCAATCACAAACGTATTAGCAGATAAAGGTCTTGCTGAGAAAAAAGATTATGATGCTATTGACGGTGCACCGGAAGAGAGAGAAAGAGGTATCACGATCAACACAGCACACGTAGAGTACGAAACAGAAAATCGTCACTACGCACACGTTGACTGTCCTGGTCACGCCGATTATGTAAAGAACATGGTAACAGGTGCTGCACAAATGGATGGTGCAATTCTTGTAGTTGCTGCTACAGATGGTCCTATGCCACAAACTCGTGAGCACATCCTTCTTGCTCGTCAGGTAGGTGTTCCTAAGATCGTTGTTTTCATGAACAAAGTAGATCTTGTTGATGATGAAGAGATGTTAGAACTTGTAGAAATGGAGGTTCGTGAGTTGTTAGATCAGTATGAATTTGATGGTGATAATGCGTCTGTAGTTCAGGGTTCTGCACTTAAAGCACTTGAAGGAGATGCTGGTGCAGTTGCAAAGATCATGGAATTAATGGATGCAGTGGATAGCGATATTCCTGAGCCAGAGCGTTTAGTTGATCAGCCTTTCTTGATGCCTATTGAAGATGTATTCTCTATCACAGGTCGTGGTACTGTTGCAACAGGTCGTATCGAGCGTGGTGTAATCAATACAGGTGATCCTGTTGAGATCGTAGGTATGATGGCAGAGGGTGAAAAGCCATTAAACTCAACTATCACAGGGGTAGAGATGTTCCGTAAAATCTTAGCACGTGGTGAAGCTGGTGATAACGCTGGTTTGTTATTACGTGGTATCGATAAAACTACGATTCGTCGTGGTATGGTAATTTGTAAGCCAGGTTCTGTGAAGCCACACAAACACTTCAAATGTGAGGTTTATGTTCTTTCTAAGGACGAAGGTGGGCGTCACACACCATTCTTTAACGGTTACCGTCCTCAGTTCTACTTCCGTACAACGGATGTAACTGGTGATGTTGAACTTCCAGAGAATGTAGAAATGGTAATGCCTGGTGATAACGTTACTTTAACTGTTAAGTTAATCAACACTATCGCAATGGAGAAAGGTCTTCGTTTTGCGATTCGTGAAGGTGGCCGTACTGTAGGTGCTGGACAGGTAACTGAAATCATCGAATAATAGCTAATATAATTTAGCTTTGAAATAACATGTCTAAAGATTAAGTGCCTTTTTGGGTGCTTAATCTTTTAGCATAAATACACGGGCGTAGCTCAACTGGTAGAGCGACGGTCTCCAAAACCGTAGGCTGAGGGTTCGAGTCCTTCCGCCCGTGCTAATTTTTACTTATTATTTTGAGACAATGGATAGGTTAAAACTATATATAAGAGAAAGTTATAACGAGTTAGTAAATAAAGTGACTTGGCCTACTTGGCCTAGCCTTTCAAGCAGCACAGTACTGGTTTTGGTTGCTTCAATGATATTCGCTCTAGCTACTTTGGTGATGGATGCCATCTCTAAGTTTGCGCTAGATTTAATATATGGAATTTAACCTCACTAATTAATGTGGCTATAGATGTCAGAGGATAAAAGATGGTATTGCTTACGCGTAATCAGCGGTAAGGAAAGAAAAATTAAGGAACGTATTGAACTTGAAATTAGTCGTTCTGGATGGACTGATTTTGTTACACAAGTATTGGTTCCTACTGAAAAAGTGTACAAAATTAGAAATGGGAAAAAAGTTATTTCTGAAAGGAATATCCTTCCTGGCTATATCCTTATCGAAGCAGTTCCGGAAAGATTCTCTGGTGAAATGATTACAGCTATTGCAAACGTACCCAATGTCATTCACTTCTTAGGAAAGAGCAACCCTACACCAATGAGAGAGTCCGAAGCAAATCGAATGCTTGGGAAAGTCGATGAATCACAAGATGCAGGAGAAGCTCTTATCGAACCATATATCGTAGGGGAAACTGTCAAAATCATCGACGGTCCTTTCAGTGAGTTTGTGGGTGATATTCAAGAAGTAAATGAAGAGAAAAAGAAGCTAAAGGTTATTGTAAAGATCTTTGGCCGTGGTACAGAAGTAGAATTGAACTTTATGCAAGTTGAAAAACAAGCATAATCTTTCATATTATTACGATTCTTTTAGAATCATAATTACCATTCATTCGGCTTTAGTTTTCAGTTATTGAAAGCGCTTCCCTAAAGTCAAAGATTGATAAAACAACAGTAAAATGTCAAAAGAGATAGATGGCTTTGTTAAGTTACAGGTAAAAGGTGGCCAAGCAAATCCTGCACCTCCAGTAGGTCCAGCTCTTGGTGCCAAAGGACTTAACATCATGGAGTTTTGTAAGCGTTTTAACGCCAAAACTCAAGAAATGCAAGGCAAAGTTGTTCCAGTTGTAATTACTGTTTATAAGGATAAATCTTTTGATTTTGTTATCAAAACACCTCCTGCAGCAGTGCAACTATTGGAAGCAGCAAAACTCAAGAAAGGTTCTTCTGTGCCTAACCGTGACAAAGTGGGGAATGTAACTTGGGATCAGGTGAAGGCCATTGCAGAAAATAAAATGCCTGATTTAAATGCGTTTACTATTGAATCGGCTATGAAAATGGTAGCAGGTACTGCAAGAAGTATGGGCCTTATTGTTGATGGAACACCTCCTTGGGAAGGTGAAAGCGCAAGCGATAATTAAATTTATTTTTATAACGAAGGGAGTCTTTACTTCATTGAGCTAAAGACGTTAAAACCTCAAATCTTTTTGAAATGGCAAAGATTGGAAAAAAGAGAAAAGCCGCAAACGAAAAGATAGATGCAGATAAGCTCTATCTTTTAGAAGAAGCTATGGCTCTTGTCAAAGATGTCAACTTGGCAAAATTTGATGCCTCAGTTGATTTGCATATTCGCCTAGGTATCGATCCTCGTAAAGCAGATCAAGCTTTGAGAGGTACGGTAAGCCTACCACACGGTACCGGTAAGACGAAGCGTGTAGCAGTTTTTTGTACTCCTGATAAGGAAGAAGAAGCAAAAGCAGCCGGTGCAGATCATGTTGGTTTGAATGAACTAGTGGCGAAGGTTCAAGGTGGTTGGACAGACGTTGACGTCGTAATTGCAATGCCTCAGACCATGGCACAGGTTGGTCGCCTTGGTCGTATTTTAGGGCCTCGTGGCTTGATGCCAAACCCTAAAACAGGTACAGTAACTATGGATGTTGGTGCAGCTGTTGCAGAAGTTAAAAAAGGAAAAATTTCTTTCCGCGTTGATAAATACGGAATCATTCATGCCTCTGTTGGCCGTGTTTCATTTACTCCAGAAAAGTTAGTAGATAATGCTAACGAACTTATTGGAACACTTCTAAAAATGAAACCGTCTACTGCAAAAGGTACTTATGTGAAGTCGATTACTGTGGCTTCTACAATGAGTCCGGGGATTAAAGTAGATGCAAAATCTGTTCGCTAATCATTTAAAAGATTCGAAAAATGAATAAAGCAGAAAAAACAGCTACTATTGAGGCATTGAAGGAGAAGTTTGAAGAGAATTCGTTCTTTTATTTGACAGATTCATCAACGCTTACAGTAGAGCAAGTAAATAACTTCAGAAGAAAGTGCTTTGAAGCAGATATTCAAATGAAGGTAATCAAAAATACCTTAGTCAAAAAAGCTCTTGAAAGCGCTCCTGAAGAAAAAAATTATGAAAAGCTTTTTGATGCACTAAAAGGTCAAACAGCTATTCTGTTCACAACAACAGCTAATGCTCCTGCAAAGGTTTTAAAAGAATTCCGTAAGGATCATGAAAAACCACTTTTGAAGGCGGCATACATCGATACAGCTGTTTTTGTTGGAGATGATCAAATTGATGCTCTAACGAAACTAAAGTCGAAAGAGGACTTAATAGGTGAGGTTATTACCTTGCTACAGTCGCCAGCTAAGAATGTAATTAGTGCATTGAACTCTGGAGGTGCTACACTTTCAGGCCTATTAAAAGCACTTGAGGAAAAAGGTGGTGCAGCAGATACAAGCAGCGACGAATAATCAATTGCCCTGAAGGGCTCATTTATTAATTTGGCTTCCAAGCTATTCGCACGATATATATTATCGTAAAAAATTAAAAGCTATTTAAAATGGCAGATTTAAAAGCATTCGCAGAACAGCTAGTTAATCTTACAGTTAAAGAAGTAAGTGAATTAGCAGACATTTTGAAAGAAGAGTACGGTATCGAACCTGCTGCTGCAGCTGTTGCAGTTGCTGCTGGCCCTGCTGGCGGTGGTGAAGCTGGCGGTGGTGAAGCAGAAAAAACTGAATTTGACGTAATTTTAACTTCTGCTGGTTCAGCTAAGTTGAAAGTAGTTAAAGAGGTTAAAACGCTTCTAGGTGTAGGTCTTAAAGATGCAAAAGCTCTTGTAGATGGTGCACCAGCTCCTGTGAAAGAAGGCGTACCTAAAGAAGAAGCAGAACAACTTAAGTCAGCTCTAGAAGCTGCAGGTGCTTCTGTTGAATTAAAATAAGAGTACTTCTTCCCAAAAGTCTTAACGAGTTAAACTCTTTTTGGGAATTAATTGTTTGACTTTTGGGTGTTTAGGCTTAGCAAGTTATTGTCAACTTGCTAAGCCTATTGTCGTATAAGTTAAATACAACGAGAACTATTCAGTATTAACTTTTGTTTACTAAAAATCATGAATCAATTACCTTTTCATGGTTTTTAACCGATGATTCTCGTTGACCACTGAACGAATTAGGATTTTTTTGTGTATATTACATTTAGCGGCTTAGAATAAAGTCTCTTCGTCGCTTAAATTATAAATAGGATTCGCACATGACATCAAACGGTAAGGTATTAACAGCCGAAGAAAGAAGACATAACTTCGGCAAAATGAAATTTCCATCTCCTTATCCAGATTTTCTTGAAATCCAACTTAAGTCCTTCTGGGAATTCTTCCAGCTGGAGACCACTCCTGAAAATAGGATGAATGAGGGTCTTTATAGGGTGTTTCAAGAAAACTTCCCAATTACAGATGCGCGGAACATCTTCGTACTAGAGTTTCTAGATTATTTTATTGATCCTCCTCGTTATAGCATAGCTGAATGTATGCAAAGAGGCCTAACGTACAGCGTTCCTCTTAAAGCTAAACTTCGCCTATCTTGTAATGATGAGGAGCACGTGGATTTCCAAACGATCGTTCAAGATGTATTTCTTGGTAATATTCCATACATGACACCAAAAGGTACTTTCGTTATCAATGGTGCTGAACGTGTTATTGTATCTCAATTGCACCGTTCTCCAGGAGTATTCTTCGGTCAAAGTTTCCACCCTAATGGTACGAAAATTTACTCTGCCAGAGTAATCCCTTTTAAAGGGGCTTGGATGGAATTTGCTACTGATATCAACACAGTGATGTATGCTTACATCGATCGTAAGAAAAAATTCCCTGTTACTACCCTCCTTCGGGCTATCGGATATGATACAGATAAAGCTATCTTGGATATATTCGACTTAGCTGATGAGGTAGAGACAAGTAGAACATCGCTTGAGAAAGCTATTGGACGAAAACTTGCAGCAAGGGTACTCCGATCGTGGACCGAAGATTTTGTGGATGAAGATACTGGGGAAGTTGTTACCATCGAACGTAACGAAATTATCCTTGAACGTGATATCGTGCTCGATGAAGAAAATATAGAACTGATTCTGGATGCAGAGACAGAAAATATCATTCTTCAAAAAGAAGATATTGAACAAGATTACTCCATTATCTACAATACTTTACAAAAAGATCCATCGAGCTCCGAAATTGAAGCAGTACAATACATATATCGCCAATTGAGAGGTACTGATCCACCTGATGAAGAAACAGCTCGAGGTATTATTGACAAATTATTCTTCTCCGATAAGCGTTATAACCTCGGAGATGTCGGTCGATACAAAATCAATAAGAAGCTAGATCTATCTACAGATAGAGAAATTCTTGTTTTGACCAAAGAAGATATCATCGAGATCGTTAAATATTTGGTGAGTTTGATGAATCAGCGTGCGGAAATTGATGATATCGATCACTTGAGTAATCGTCGTGTACGTACGGTAGGGGAGCAACTTTATGCTCAATTCGGTGTTGGTTTAGCAAGAATGGCTCGTACTATTCGTGAGCGCATGAATGTACGTGACAACGAAGTGTTTACTCCAATAGATTTGATCAATGCACGTACCTTATCATCGGTCATCAACTCTTTCTTCGGAACGAGTCAGCTGTCACAGTTCTTGGATCAAACCAATCCTCTTTCGGAGATCACGCATAAACGACGTATCTCTGCTCTAGGGCCAGGTGGTCTCTCCAGAGAACGTGCAGGTTTCGAGGTTCGTGATGTTCACTATTCTCACTATGGACGCCTTTGTACAATTGAAACACCAGAGGGTCCAAACATTGGTTTGATCTCTACTCTTTGTGTACATGCCAAGGTGAATAAAATGGGCTTCTTAGAAACACCATATCGTCGTGTTGAAGAAGGAAAAATTGTAGTGACAGAAGAACCGCAATATCTTTCTGCTGAGGGAGAAGACTTCAAGCGTATCGCTCAGGCCAATGCACCTGTTGGTGAAACTGGAGCATTCCTCTCTGATCGTATTAAATCCCGTGAACACGGTGAATTCCCTGTCTTAACTCCAGGGGAGCTAGAATTTATGGATGTTGCTCCTAATCAAATTGTAGGGGTTTCTGCATCGATGATTCCTTTCTTAGAAAATGATGATGCCAACCGTGCATTGATGGGATCAAACATGCAGCGTCAGGCGGTTCCTCTCATTCGTCCACGCTCACCTATCGTTGGTACTGGACTGGAAGGAAAAGTGGCGCGTGACTCTCGTATGTTGATCAATGCAGAAGGCGATGGCGTGGTGGAATATGTGGATGCTAATGAAATTGTAATACGTTACGACCGCACAGAAGAAGAACAGTTGGTTTCTTTCGAAGATAATAGAAAGGTTTATAAACTGATCAAGTTTCGCAGAACAAACCAAGGTACTTGTATCAACTTGAAACCAATCGTTAGACGTGGTGACCGAGTTTACAAAGGCATGATCCTTTGTGATGGTTATGCAACAGAAGCAGGGGAGTTGGCCTTAGGGCAAAATCTCAAGGTGGCATTTATGCCTTGGAAAGGTTACAACTTCGAGGATGCTATCGTATTATCAGAAAGAGTAGTTCGGGAAGATATCTTCACCTCCCTACATATTGAGCACTTCGAACTAGATGTTCGTGATACTAAGTTAGGGGAAGAAGAACTAACCAATGATATTCCTAATGTTAGTGAAGAGGCAACAAAAGACCTTGACGAAAACGGCATTATCCGTATCGGTGCTTGGGTGAAAGAGGGTGATATCTTGATCGGTAAAATCACTCCTAAGGGTGAATCTGATCCTACTCCTGAAGAAAAATTGCTTCGTGCTATTTTTGGTGATAAGGCCGGCGATGTAAAGGATGCTTCTCTTAAAGCACCTCCATCTACAAAAGGTATTATTATTGATAAGCAGCTTTTCGCTAGAGCGAAAAAAGATAAAGCACAAAAAACACAAGAAAAAGACCTTTTAGCTAAGCTAGAAGATCAACACAAGATCGCCCTAAATGAGTTGAAGACGATCTTGATCGATAAGCTACTTGTGTTATTGAAAGATAAAGTCTCTAATGGTGTTAAGAGTATCTATAATGAGCAATTAATTCCAGAAGGAGTGAAATTTGGCCAAGTTTTACTTCGGGAGATAGAATATGCAACTGTTGATTACAGTAATTGGACGGATGACGCTAATATTAATTCTTTAGTGGCAAAACTTCTACACAATTACAGTATCAAAGTGAATGAAGAAGTAGGTAAATACAAACGTGAGAAATTCAATATTAGTATTGGTGACGAGCTTCCAGCAGGTGTATTAAAACTTGCTAAGGTTTATATGGCTAAAAAGCGTAAACTAAAAGTAGGGGATAAGCTTGCAGGTCGTCACGGTAATAAAGGTATTGTATCACGGATCGTTCGTTTGGAAGATATGCCATTCTTGGATGATGGTACACCAGTTGATATCGTACTGAATCCACTTGGGGTACCTTCTCGTATGAACCTAGGACAGATTTTCGAAACCGTACTTGGTTGGGCAGGTGAGAAGTTAGGAATGAAGTTTGGTACGCCAATCTTCGATGGGGCGAGCATGGATGAGATTGAAGAATACATCCAAGAAGCAAAACTTCCATCTCTTGGTCAAACATACTTATTTGATGGCGGTACGGGTGACCGTTTCCACCAGCAAGCAACGGTAGGTGTTATCTACATGCTGAAATTATCACATATGGTTGATGATAAGATGCACGCACGTTCTATTGGACCTTACTCGTTGATTACTCAGCAGCCACTTGGTGGTAAAGCACAGTTCGGTGGTCAGCGTTTTGGTGAGATGGAGGTATGGGCATTGGAAGCATTCGGTGCATCTAACATCCTTCAAGAGTTATTGACGATCAAGTCTGATGATATTAATGGTCGTGCAAAGGCTTACGAAGCTATTGTTAAAGGAGATAACCTTCCAGAACCAAATATTCCAGAGTCATTCAACGTATTGATTCACGAATTAAGAGGTCTGGCCCTTGATGTTAAATTTGATTAATGAGTCGGCTAATGCTTCTTTACTTTAGGGAGTATTAGCCTTCTTCTTCATATCTAAAAAATTGTTTATATGCCTTTTAAGAAAAAAAGTCATATTCAGAAACAAAATTTCGACAGTATTACCATTAGTTTGTCTTCTCCAGATGACATATTGGAGCGCTCTTATGGTGAAGTACTGAAACCAGAAACGATCAACTATCGTTCCTATAAGCCGGAGCGGGATGGATTATTCTGCGAGCGCATTTTTGGTCCTGTAAAGGATTATGAATGTTATTGCGGTAAATATAAACGAATCCGTTACAAGGGTATCGTATGTGATAGATGCGGTGTAGAGGTCACAGAAAAGAAAGTTAGACGTGAGCGTATGGGACACATCAAACTCGTGGTTCCTGTTGTTCATATCTGGTTTTTTAAATCTTTGCCAAACAAAATTGGATACCTTTTAGGCTTGTCTTCTAAGAAGCTAGAGTCTATCATCTATTACGAACGTTATGTTGTCATCCAGCCAGGTGTTAAGGCAGAAGAAGGTGTAGCGAAAAAAGATTTATTGACGGAAGAAGAATATTTAGAAATCCTAGATACACTTCCTCAAGAAAATCAAATGCTTGATGATAGCGACCCGAATAAGTTCATGGCAAAAATGGGTGCTGACGCAGTTAGAGACCTATTAATGCGTTTGGATTTGGATCAGCTTTCTTATGACCTTCGTCACCAAGCAGCAAACGAAACTTCTCAACAACGTAAGTCAGAGGCACTAAAGCGTTTGCGTGTTGTAGAGGCGTTCAGAGATGGAAATACACGTATTGAAAATCGCCCAGAATGGACTATTATCCAATACTTACCAGTTGTTCCACCAGAACTTCGTCCATTAGTACCACTTGATGGTGGTCGTTTTGCAAGTTCTGATTTGAATGACTTATACCGTCGTGTCATTATTCGTAACAACCGTCTGAAGCGTCTTTTGGAGATCAAAGCTCCTGAAGTAATCTTGCGTAATGAAAAACGTATGCTTCAAGAAGCAGTTGACTCTTTATTCGATAACTCGAGAAAGTCAAATGCCGTAAAAGCAGAAGGTGGTCGTGCGTTGAAATCATTGAGTGATATCCTTAAGGGTAAGCAAGGGCGTTTCCGCCAAAACCTTCTAGGTAAACGTGTGGATTACTCTGGTCGTTCTGTGATCGTTGTAGGTCCTACGATGAAATTACACGAATGTGGTTTACCAAAAGGTATGGCTGCAGAGTTGTTCAAGCCATTCGTTATCCGTAAATTGATTGAACGTGGCATCGTGAAAACGGTTAAATCTGCTAAGAAATTAGTAGACCGTAAAGATCCAGTCATTTGGGAAATCCTTGAAAATATCTTGAAAGGACACCCTGTGATGCTTAACCGTGCTCCGACACTTCACCGTTTGTCTATTCAGGCTTTCCAGCCAAAATTGGTAGAAGGTAAGGCAATTCAGCTTCACCCACTAGTGTGTGGTGCCTTCAATGCCGATTTCGATGGTGATCAGATGGCGGTACACGTACCATTAAGCCAAGCAGCTATTCTAGAGGCACAGGTATTGATGCTTTCTGCGCATAATATGCTTAACCCTCAGAATGGTTCTCCAATTTCACTTCCATCTCAGGATATGGTCCTTGGTCTTTATTACATCACTAAAGAACGTTCTTCTACTGATGAGATTAAGGTGAAAGGAGAAGGGAGTGTCTTTTACTCAGCAGAGGAGGTTATTATCGCCTACAACGAGGAGAAAGTTGACCTACATGCAAAGATTAAGGTCAAAGCAAGAGTGGAAGATGAGGAAGGCAATTTAGCAAACCGTTTGATTGATACGACAGTAGGTCGTGTATTATTCAACGAAAAAGTTCCATCAACAGTACCCTTTATTAATACACTACTAACCAAGAAAAACCTCAAAAAGGTAATTGGTGGTGTTATTGATAGAACAGATTTCCATATTACTGCAGAGTTTTTAGATCAAATCAAAACCCTAGGGTTCTATTGGGCCTTTAGAGGTGGTTTGTCTTTCAACTTGGGTGATTTGATTACCCCATCTGTTAAGCAAACAACACTTGTAGATGCTCAGTCAGAAGTAGACGAAGTTTGGGATAACTATAACATGGGGCTTATCACCAATAATGAGCGTTACAACCAGATTATCGATAAATGGACTTATGCTGATAACCGTATCACAGAAACCTTGATGACAGAGTTGGCAGAGCACAAGCAAGGCTTTAATTCTGTGTATATGATGCTTCACTCCGGAGCTCGTGGTTCTAAGCAGCAGATTAAGCAGTTGTGTGGACTTCGTGGCCTGATGGCAAAACCAAGAAAATCAGGTGATACCGGTGGTGCTGTTATCGAAAACCCTATCTTATCTAACTTTGTGGATGGTCTTTCCGTACTTGAGTACTTCATCTCTACACACGGTGCGCGTAAAGGTTTGGCCGATACAGCCTTGAAAACAGCCGATGCGGGTTACTTAACTCGTCGTCTGGTAGATGTTTCTCAAGATGTAGTCATCATGGAAGAAGACTGTAATACCCTAAGAGGTATTGAAACGACAGCATTGAAGGATAATGAGAAAGTAATCGAAAGCCTTGTTTCAAGAATCGATGGTCGTTATACCTTACATGATATCGTTCACCCTGTTACGGATGATATTATCCTCAAGTCAGGAGAATATATTGATACCAAAATAGCTCAATATATCGAAGATGAAGGTGTTGAAATGGTAACGATCCGTTCTGTCTTGACATGCGATGCAAAGAGAGGGGTATGCGGTAAGTGTTATGGTAAAAACATGGCAACGGGCCGTCTTGCCGAAATGGGAGATGCAGTAGGTATTATTGCAGCTCAGTCTATCGGTGAGCCAGGTACGCAGTTGACACTTCGTACCTTCCACGTAGGTGGTATTGCTTCTGTATCTAAGACAGAATCAGAATTGACTTCTAAGTTCAATGGTAAAGTTGAATTTGATAGCCTTCGTAGTGTTGAAAGCACAAATGATGCAGGTGAGAAAGTAAATGTTGTATTATCTCGTACTGGTGAAGTAAGAATTATGGACCCTGATACGAATAAGCTATTCGTTTCTCACTATATCCCTTATGGTTCTACTATTTTGATTAAAGATGGGCAGAAAATTAAAAAAGGTGATAGTATTTGTGAGTGGGATCCATTCAATGCAGTAATTATCTCTGAATTTGGAGGTATTGCGCAGTTCGATTCTATTGAAGAAGGTATTACTTTCCGTCTAGAAAGAGATGAGCAAACTGGTTTTGCAGAGAAGGTAATTATTGAAAGTAAGAATAAGCGTAAGATCCCAACCATTAAAATTGTTTCTCCTGCTGGGGAAGAATTGCGTAATTACAACCTTCCAGTAGGTGCTTATATTTCGATCGAAGATGGTGCGGCTGTGAAGCCTGGGCAGAAGATCGTTAAGATCCCTCGCAAACTCGGTAAGATCCAAGATATTACGGGTGGTCTTCCAAGGGTGACAGAATTATTTGAAGCGCGTAATCCTTCTAATCCTGCAGTAGTTTCTGAGATCGATGGAGTTGTTTCCTTCGGCAAGATCAAACGTGGTAATCGGGAGGTGATCGTTACAGCAAAAGATGGTCAGCGTCGCAAATACTTAATTGGTCTTTCTAAGCATATTCTTATCCAAGATGGTGACTTTGTTCGTGCAGGTACACCACTTTCTGATGGATCAACTGCTCCTAGAGACTTATTGAATATTCGTGGACCTTTCGCAGTACAACAGTATTTAGTAAATGGTGTACAGGAAGTATATCGTTCTCAGGGTATTACAATTAACAATAAGCATATCGAGGTAATTGTACGTCAGATGATGCGTCGAGTACAAATTGAAGATCCAGGCGATACTTCATTCCTCGAAGGGGAAGCTGTAGAGAAGCATGATTTCCTTACGGAAAATGACTGGATTTTTGATAAGAAGTTCATTACAGAAGCAGGTGATTCAAATAAACTGAAGCCGGGCCAGTTAGTGACTTTACGTCAAATCAGAGAAGAGAACTCGTTCTTGAAACGTAATGATAAGACACCAGTCCAATATCGAGATGCAGTAGCAGCTACTTCTAGTCCATTATTACAAGGTATTACGAAGTCTTCTCTTGGTACGCGTAGCTGGATTTCAGCTGCTTCCTTCCAAGAAACAACTAAAGTATTAAGTACGGCAGCTATTGGTGCAAAACGCGATACTTTGGATGGATTGAAAGAAAACGTAATTGTTGGTAAGCGTATCCCTGCAGGTACAGGTTTACGTAAGTATAATGATTTGTTTGTAACTTCTAGAGAAGCTCAAGAGGCTTACGAAGCAAGGCAAGCACAGTACGAAGAAATATAAATTACATAGTAATATAGAAAATAAAAAAGGGGGCCTTCCGATCGGAAAGTCCCCTTTTTTGATGGTTCTATTTGTTATCTGAGTAATTCAATATATCCGCTAATTAAGAATGAATTCGTGATTGGATTATTATCAACACGTTGTTCAAATACTTGACAACTGTAATAATAGACCCCTTCCGCTAGCTCGCTGCCTGAGAAGTTACGGCCATTCCAATTAATGTTCGGATCATCCGATTCAAATACTATCTGCCCCCATCTATTAAATACTTTAAAGTCAATACGATCAATAAAACAGAAGGGGAAAGGACGGAAGGTATCATTAAAGCCATCACCATTTGGTGTGAATGTATTGGGTAGTTCATAAACTGGACAATTATCTACACATACGATATTGCTGAAGATACTTTCATTTCCAACAGAATCAATCGATGTAATGGCGTAACAACCTGCCAAGCCACGATTACTTGGGGGTGTATGAAAAAATTCAAAAACAGCAGGTTCATCCAGACTTCCTACTTCCGTAAAACTACCTCCTTCAAAATCTGTATAATAAATTTTATAGCCTAATACATCATCCGTATTTGCACAAAGCGAATCTGATAAAATCCAATTGAGTCTATTTTCCAAATCATCTAAACTAATACAGCCAGTTGATTCTTCACAAAGATTACTTACCGTAATTGTCGGAGGGCATGGATCGATGTTGTCTAGGGGTATTCCACAACTTTCTTGCGAATGATTCAGTAAGGTATCTGTTAGTCCTTCGATACTGTAGGATCCAATCGAAAGTACTTTATAACATTGTTCTTTACCATTTGGAAGATTTGCATCTAAGAAAGTATTGGATGAAGTAGTACCAATTTCATCAAATTCACCCATACTGTTTTTTCTAAAAACAAGATATTCAAAGTTAGACCAAGTAACATTCTCTTCCCAACTTAATTGATTGGCATTGTCAGTTGGTGAAATACTCAAAAATACAGAAGAGGAAGGATCTGTCGATCCAAGATTCGTACCTCCAGCAACATAGAAGTTAACTTTATAACTATATCCCTGACTGGAGGTATTCAATCCAGTATCGGTAAAGCAGGTGTCGTTTGCCTCTGTAAAAGTATTAAAAAGTTCAGAAGTCCAGATAGGCACAAAATCACTTTCTGTTGGCTCCAGTCCAGGGGCCCTCAATAATTCATATTGATATGGACCTGGGTTAGTATCTAAAGTATCTAGAGCATCTGCATCAGGTTTATACCAACAAACGTCTATGCTGCCATTAGCTGCATCAGTGCTTAAAATGTCAACTTTGTTGAGTAGAGGTAGATTGCGTTCTAATTGCTCACAATCTTCATTGGAGGGTAAACTTTCTACTCTGTTAAAAGTATAAATACCAGAGGTAGATCGACGGGCAAAAACAGCGAGTACTCTATAACAATAAGTTCTTCCTCTCTGCACCTCATCATCGATGTAAAAGTATTGATCATCCTCGAAGTCTTGAGTTGGAACATTATTTAATCGAATATATCCTCTTCCTGCTAAGCCTGGTTCGCAAATATCAGGTGTAAAAGGGTTGGATAATTCTTTTCGCCAAACAGTAAAACCTTGAAAGTAGTCATTCTCGGTTAGCTCACAGCTGTAGGGCATTTCCCAATTTACCGTGACGATATCTAGATCGGATTTTGCTTTTACATTTTCAGGTGGAGGTCCGACAACTTTGATCCGTATGGTTTTGAGGGTAGCTAAGCCCGTAGAATCACCAAAGAAATTGTCTACAGCTCTAAATACTACTTGATAAAATTGATCAGATACATGTTCACAAGCTGTTTCCCATCGGAAAGATTTGACAAGTGGATCATCTTGGAATCCAATATTATTAGGAGTGAAAGTAGCTGGGCTAATGGGCTGCTCAAAAGGCCCACCTGCAGCAGTAAGTCTTACTTTTTGATCGGTTTCAAAATCAGGAGCTGTTGCGGTAACATTAAATTGTAATATATCTCCTGCCACCACACAAATTTCTTCTATTTCTGATTCAATGATAGGAGGAATGTTATTACACTCAGTCACTAATATTTGCATATCCCGTAATACAGTGTCTATGGCAATGCCATCTCGATAACTGATGATATGTATGGCAATATTATATTCACCAGCTTCTGCAGGGGAGTCCCATACAATATCTCCTGTTGTTTCATTGATTGTAATGGTATTATTGGGGCTCACGCCTATCTGGTCAGGTAAAACATAACCTTGAATAGGAAAATCCACATTGAATAAGGGCGTTGTAAATTTATAAGCTAAGCTATCTCCATCAAAGTCGACTGCACCAGGGTTATGTTGCCAAACTTGACCAACACAAGCAAAATCTATGGGGGGAACGGTTAATATCGGTGTATTATTGCAAGTTTGAAATTGTGGATTCCCAAAAGTGTAAGATGTTTGGATATGAAAACGAGTACTCAAAGAGTTTGGAATGTTTTCAATATCAAATATCCTATTTGGATCATTCGATGAAATAGAATATGTACCCCTAGAGGCATAAGTATGAAGTCCAACGTAAAAGTTTCGTTTGATATCATTCTCTAAGGGCTCCCCTTGAGGAGGGCTACCTGGACCATTAGTCCGTAGAATGAATTCACAGTTACCATCGCCCCAGCAGATCTCTAAAGAATCTCTATCTGCATCGAAGCTACTAGTTTTAGTATATGTAGTTATCGTTGCCTCGATAGTCAAACTATTGGTACAATCGTCTCCTACGATACGAACCGTAATTTCTCCAGCTCGATTATGGGTAGCCTTCGCATCTGGAATGGCAAGGGTAAAAGCTAAACCAAGAAAAAAGAGAAATAAAATATGTCGCATGATTTCAAAATTTTAAATAATAAGTAGTGAGACTAAAAAAGTGGAACAATAAATTACCGAATTGTAACAAAGAGTTGTTCTTAACTTTCCTATCATTTTTACTTAGGATTGTTAGGCCTACCTAGGGCTGGGCTTTATCGCATAAGCGGTGTTTGTTTTGGCAAATAGCAAGCCCAGTCTTATCTAAAAGACTATTTAGCGTCGAAAGATGTTGGCTATTGTTTAGCTGGAAATGTTTGTAGAAGAGTAGAAAATCTACGCTTCCATGAATTTATCTTCACAAATTATTTAATGTATAATTTAACATATTTTGAGATATATTTCCCGATGATATCAAATTCAAGATTTACTCTGTCGCCTATTTGCAATTTATGAAAGCTGGTATGTTCATAAGTATATGGTATAATCGCTACAGAGAACAGCTTATCCTTTGGCTCAACTACAGTAAGGCTAACGCCATTAATACATACAGAACCTTTATCGACTAGTAAATGCTCTTCTGTAGGTTGATATTCAAAAGTATAATACCAACTACCCTCTACTTCTTTTATTTCTTTACAAATACCAGTTCCGTCGACATGTCCCTGAACGATATGACCATCTAGTCGTCCATTAGAAACCATTGCTCGCTCTAGATTTAAGACATCACCTACACGAACATCTCCTAAGTTAGAACGTATCATTGTTTCTTCTATTGCTGTTACTACATGACGCTCAGATCCGAGTTGGACAACTGTCAGACAAACACCATTATGGGAGAGACTTTGATCTATCTTTAGTTCATTAGAAATAGAAGATTCAATAGTGAAATGCACATTGGTACCTTCTTTTTGAATAGCTGTTACTTTTCCGAGTGATTCAATAATTCCTGTAAACAATGCTTAAATATTTAATGATTAGCCCCTATTATTTCCCTTAAGGGGACAAATACTTTGTTAAGAAATAGTATTAAGGATCGCTGCAATAGTACTTTAATCCCCTTTTAATAGTTCGATGTAACCACTTAGTAGTTCTGGACGGGGTATAGATCCATTTACTCTTTGCTCGAAAACTTGGCAAGTATAGTAATATACTCCTGAAGGAAGTGCATTACCACCTAGGTTATTGCCGTTCCAATTCAGATCAGGGTTATTAGTTTCCCATACTAATTGACCCCAACGATTAAAAACCCTAAAACTAACTTGATCAACGAAACAATACGGAAATGGTTTGAATAGATCATTAAATCCATCACCATTTGGAGTAAAAGTATTAGGTAGTTCGTAGGAGGGGCAATTGTCAATACAAACGATATTACTCAATATACTCTCGTTAAAAAAGGTATCAACAGCGCTGACCGCATAACAACCAGCGATACCTCTTTCCGGCTTATGTTCGAAGCTTAAAGCATTGGAATCATCAAAACTAGCAATTAGATCAAATTCCCCACCTTCAACAGGGCTATAATAAACATTATAGCCGACCACATCGTCGGTGTCTTCGCAATCATTTATAGGATTGGTCCAATTTAAGGTATTAAAAATATTATCCTCCTCTGTACAATTGACTAATTCGTCACAGATATCATCGACCTCTAAGGTTGGAGGACAAGGAGCCACATTATCTATGGGGATGTCACAAGATTCCTGCGAAAAATTGAGTAAAGGAGACCTGATATCCTCTATACCATAAGAGCCCTTACTTTGTATCTTATAACAGTATTCACGACCATTCATTAACCCTTCATCTCGATAACTGGTTAGGGTTGTAGAATCAACTAAGATAAAATCGTTATTTTCATCTGCTCTAAATACATAGTACAAGCTATTAATCCAAGGAACATCTTCACTCCAACTGAGGACATTAGTATTGTCTGTTGGGTCAATATCTAGAAACACAGAAGAGGATGCAACTGCACTCCCAATAAAGTTCGAATTGGCATAAAAATCTATACGATATGAATAAGCTGATTCTAGCGTATTGAGGTCAAGATCAGTAAAGCAAGTATCTACAGGAGAAGAGAAGAAGGGAGCAGTGATAGTAATACCTAGGGGCTCAAATTCGTCCTCAAGGCTTGTTATTCCGTTTGCCCGCCAAATTTCATATCGATAAGGACCAGGATTTTGGATGGTATCCAAATCTGCCACCCTTGGTTTGACCCAACAAAGATCTATTTCACCAGCATTGAGATCTGTCCTCTGCACATCTACTTTAGTAATCAAAGGGACATCTCGACCAAGCTGTACACAGTTTTCATCAGATGCCAAACTTTCAATAGTATTATAAGTGTATTGGCCGCCCGGAGTAGTACGAGCGAATATTCCCAAAATGCGGTAACAATAGGTTCTACCTCGTTCTACATCTTCATCGATATAAAGGTATCGATTATCTTGAACGTCCATGATAGGGATGTTGTTGAGTCGAACAAAACCTGAATTAGCTAGACCTGGCGCACAAGTATCTCTGACGAAATTACTAGGTCCTTCTCTACGCCAAACTGTAAATCCTCTGAAGTAATTATCAGCGGCATCTTCACAGAAGTAAGGTTTTTCCCAGCTCACTTCTATTCGACCTTGATTACTTTCCGCCTGAACATCCAATGGTGGAGGACCAACAACTTTTATTCGAACGGTCTTAAGTGTTGCCAAACCACTAGTATCTGCCAGATAATTGTCGGTAGCTTTAAAAACTACAGAATAGTACTGATCTGTTATATGTTCACAAGCTGTTTCCCATCGGAAAGTTTTCGTCAATGGATCATCTTGAAAGTCATTATTGTTAGGTGTAAACGTTGCTGGGTTAATTTCAACTTCAAATGGTCCACCTAAGGCAGTTAATCTTACTAATTGATCGGTTTCGAAATCTGGTGCGCTAGCTGTCACATCAAATTCCAGTATTTCGCCTGCAACTACACAAATCTCCTCAATTTCGCTAAGCACTACAGGGGGTTCATTTTCGCATTCCAATACTAGGATTTGCATATCTCGTATAATCGTATCAATGGGGTTACCATCACGATACTCGACGATGATCATGGCTAAATTGTATTCCCCTTTTTGTTGAGGAGCATCCCAAACAATATCCCCTGTAACTTCATTAATGCTAAGGGTATTATCACTTCCTGGCTGGATCATATCTGGAAATTGGTACTTTGGAACTTCCAAGGCTACATCTTGTAAGGGCACTATAAGGTGGTAAGAAAGACTATCTCCATCCACGTCGTAGGCATTTGGATTGTGGATGAATGGTTGTCCTACACAAGCAATATCAATGGGAGGTTGTAGCAAGACAGGGGTATCATTACAGCCTTGAAATTGTGGGTTAGGGAAGGTATAGGTGGTTTGGATATGAAATTTGACTTGATCAGAACTAGGAAAGTTTACATTTAAGACGCCTCCATTTCGGTTGGGGTCGGTCATTGAAATGACATAAGTACCTCTAGTTGGATAGGTATGAAAACCAATATAGATATTTTTTTTGGTATCGTTTTCGAGTAGTTCTCCTTGAGGGGGAGAACCTAAACCATTGACTCTAGCTATACGTTCGCAGTTGCCATCGCCCCAACAAATAGTGAGGGTATCTCGATCTGCGGGTATACTACTTGCTTTGGTATAGGTAATGATGGTGGCTTGTATGGTTAGGCTTTCGACGCAATCGCCCACTTGACTAATAGAAATATCGCCTGCACGATTATGGGTAGCCCAGCCTTGAGTAATGCTGAAACCAAAGAGCAAGAGTAGATATAATTTACGCATAGTATTCATCTCAATATTTTAGTACACTGTAATCTCTGTTTATCGGTATTTTGAGCAGCCTTTACCTAGTGAGGCGCTGCATAGTCTAATAGATTTCCTAATTGAGGCGATTGTAAAAGGCCGAACTGAGTGAATAGGTCTTTTCATTGTACCAAGTAATTTAGCTTAAGTAGGCGTAAAAAACTATTTTAACTCATTTTTTGCCAAAATGATGATAACGAACTGACTAATGGAAAGTTCGGAGCATTAATTTGGAGAGTTAATAAGAAAATGAGTTCATATAATTTAGCCCAATAAGTTATAGTGAATTTTAAGCATGTTTAAATTTTCTACTGCCTGAAAACCAAAGCTTTGAGAACTATGGCATCCGATTGGATCAGTTATTTAGCTCGCTAAACGCCTTCACAAAGCCTTAGCCCAAAACCCTACCTCTGCCGGCAGGCAGGCTAAAATCGTTGATTATCAGTTTGAATAAAATTTGAACACACTCAAAGTTTTTCAAAGAAAGTAGTTGAGCCTCATCCCTTTGAGAAACAAAGGAATACAGCAAGTAAATCCACCAAATAAACGATAACAAATGATAGATTGTTTGATCAGTACTTTTCAACCCACTTAAAATTAATGATTATTGTTGAGATCAATCGTCATTCACTTGCAAAATCTAGATAATCTAATGGGAGAAGTTTAGCTTTGTGATTCTTCTCCTATAGATAGTCTTTCTAAGCAATGAAGGAGGCTAGCTCTCCAATGTGGAATATTCAGTTGAAAAGAAGTTTTAATTTTTTCTTTATTAAGTACACTAAATGGTGGTCTTTTTGCAGGAGTGGGATAATTTTTACTTTCAATAGGTGCAAGTTGACAGGCTAATCGCTTGATTTCAAAAATAGCTGCGGCAAAATCATACCAGCTGCACACGCCTTCATTACTATAGTGATATAAACCAGTAATATTTTGTTTTTTGGAAAGTATTTCCAGTAGTGCATGTGCAATATCGTATGCATAAGTGGGTGTTCCAATTTGATCAAATACAACGTTTAGCTTATTACGCTCTGCTCCAAGACGAAGCATTGTTTTTACAAAATTATGGCCATAATAAGAATAGACCCAAGAGGTACGGATGATCATACATTCAGGATGTTTGGCGAAAGCCACTTGTTCTCCTTCCAGCTTGGATTGTGCATAAATGCTTTTGGGTGCAGTTTTATCTTCCTCTTTAAATGGGTAGTTTTGATTATTGTGATAAACATAATCGGTGGAGAAGTGAATAAACTGAATATTTTTCTCTTTGCATATACTGGCTAAGTGACCTACAGCTGTTTTGTTGATTAAGTATGCTTGTTCAGAATTTTCCTCGGCTTTGTCTACTGCCGTATAAGCTGCACAGTTAATACAAATATCTATCTGGTGGTCATCAAAGTATGCTTTTACTGCATTCTCCTCTGTGATATCGAGTAGTGCTCTATCTGCGGCAATCATTTCAAAGTCAGGGTAATTTATTACTGCTTCTTGCAGTTCGCGACCAATTTGACCATTAGCACCAGTAACAAGGATCGTCTTCATCTAATTGATTTTAATAAGTTCTGCATACTTTCTAAATAGTGATAAACGCAACAATATGGGCCAGCGTTTAGTATTGAAAATACCACTTGATTATGATTAAAAGTGTGAAGATAATAGGAATTACATTAGCCGTCCAAAATAGCAAGGAATAAGTCTTTTGCCGAAAGGCAGGCGATTGCTCAGGCGATTGGATTTTTTCAATGCTTAGACCTATTCCAAATACTAAGTTAGCGGAACCCATGTAAATCAAGTAAATGGTAAAGCCTAGGAATAATTGCCATAAATTTAGATAAAAGGCATTTAAAAGCTGTAAGAAGATTAGCAAACTGATCGCTGAAACTAGAGCTGTAATTAAAAGAGAGCGATTAAAATCACTTCTTTTGTTGGCCCACCATTCCACAGCTGTATCTTCTTTTTTTTCTTTCAAGAACTCTGCATCTAAAACCTGAATAGGGCTGTTCGATTCTTTCCTTCGAATGCTCTGGATGAGGTAAGCAATCAAGGGGTAAAAACCAATTGTAATGATAGCAAAGATCAAAAAAAAGAGCATTTCAATAGCTTAGATATATGTTATTTTTTGTGACTTCCTAAAAAGGGTAGTCGCTTATCTTTTTCAGATAATTGTAACTGGGCGTGATCCATCTGCCAATCAATATTTAATTGTGGATCATCCCAACGAATACCACCTTCACTTTCTTTAGCGTACCAATTATCCACTTTATAGAAAAATTCTGCAGTTTCAGAAAGTACCACGTATCCATGTGCAAATCCTCGGGGAACAAAAAGCTGCTTTTTATTCTGACTACTGAGTAGTACAGAAAAGCTTTGCCCATAGGTGGTAGAGTCTGTTCTAATATCTACTACTACATCTAGTACTTCTCCTTCAAGTACGCGAACTAATTTTGCTTGTGCAAAATCACCTGTTTGATAATGTAAACCACGAAGTACACCTTTGGTAGAACGTGCCTGATTATCTTGTATGAATTGAGCGTCGATTCCTGCTTGCGCAAAAATCTTTGCATTATAACTTTCAAAGAAATATCCTCTATCATCTCCCCATACCTTGGGGTCAAAAACGATGAGGCCTTCAATATCCGTTTGGTGAAAAGGCATGGATTTATTTTTTACGGAAGAAAATACCTATTGGAACGCCAGTAAAACTATAATTTTTACGTAGTTGATTCTCTAAGAAATTCTTGTAGTTTTCTTTTACATGCTTCGGATTATTACAGAAGAAGGCAAAAGCTGGATAATAAGTAGGCAGTTGTGTAACATACTTAATTTTTACCAAACGTCCTCTATGTACAGGAGGTGGATAGCGTTCGATAGCTTCAAGCATAATATCGTTGAGCTCAGAAGTTTTGATTTTCCTAGAACGATTTTCATATACATCTAGGGCTACTTCAATCGCTTTGAAGATACGCGTTTTTTCTAAAGCAGAAATGAAGATAATTGGCACATCATTAAAAGGAGCAATCCTTTTCTTAAGTTCCTTTTCATAATCTCTTGCCGTATTCGTTTCCTTCTCCAGTAAGTCCCATTTGTTTACTAATATAAGGATACCTTTATTCCGTTTTTGCGCCAAGCGGAAGATGGCCATATCCTGTGCTTCTATCCCGGTTTGTGCATCAACCATTAAAACACAAACGTCTGCTTCTTCCAATGCTTTAATAGCTCTCATTACAGAGTAGAACTCTAGGTCTTCATGAACCTTTGATTTTTTTCGCATGCCTGCGGTATCAATCAATAAAAATTCTTTTCCAAATTTGGAGTACTTGGAGTGAATGGAATCTCTAGTTGTTCCTGCAATATCCGTAACAATATTTCTTTCCTCTCCAAGAAGGGCATTAGTTAAAGACGATTTCCCAACATTGGGCTGGCCAAGGATAGCAAACTTTGGAAGGTGGCTTTCCTCTTCTTTTTCTTCTTCCAACTGCTCTGTTACAGCATCTAGCAATTCACCTGAACCACTTCCAGTAATGGAGGAGAGGAAAAAGGTTTCTTCAAAGCCTAAGCTCCAAAATTCGTTTGCTGCCAGCAAACGAGCATGGTTGTCTACTTTATTAACGGCTAAAATAACGCTCTTATCCGTTCTACGAAGCATTTGAGCCACTTGCTCATCTAAGTCAGTAATACCTGTGGTTACATCTACCATAAAAACAATAACAGCGGCTTCATCCATTGCAATTTTAACTTGCATACGGATAGCACTTTCAAAAACATCATTGGAATCACGAACGAATCCACCAGTATCAACCACCGTAAATGTTTTGCCATTCCAAAAGCTCGAACCATATTGACGGTCACGAGTAACACCACTCACATCATCAATGATGGCCTGTCTTTGTCCAATTAATCGATTGTAAAGTGTCGATTTTCCAACGTTTGGACGTCCCACTATGGCTACGATATTATTTCCCATTTTTATTTTATCGGTTAAAAGGGCATTCCTTAAGTAGTTGGTCTTGAAAATTGGTATAATAAAATTTCAGCCACAGGCTGACAGGTTGACGCCCCTTCAAAAATCATAAGAAACTGACGATAGGAAAGTTACGCATGATTTTCGAGGGGACAATTTTATTATACAAGCAATTCTGACTAGTCGCTTAAGTCGTTTGCCCGAAAAATTGGTACAATAAAATGTTAGCCTTTGGCTGACATTTTTATCTATGAAGATGTTTGGAAACAATTTAAACATCCTCTAAGCAATTATTTACTACTAGGCCCCCTAAAAGCCTGCAAAGGTAGGGGTTTTAAGGGACTATAACTAGTTGTTGTTAATATTCTTTTACTGGCGATAGCCAAAATGATGGAGCATACGATCATCATCGCGCCAATTGTCTTTGACTTTTACGTGTAGTTCCAAAAATACTTTCTTTTCTAGGAAGGTTTCGATGTCTTTTCTGGCTTCTATGCCTAGGCGCTTAATCGCAGCCCCCCCTTTACCAATAATAATTGATTTTTGTGTTTTTCTACCCACAAAGATGGAGCCATCAATTCTTACTAATGGCTCACCTCTTCTGGTGGTCCCTTCTTTAAAGGAATTAACCACCACTTCTGAATAGTAAGGAATTTCTTGTTGGTAGAGTAATAAGATTTTTTCACGAATGATCTCATTGACGAAAAAGCGCTCTGGCTTGTC
>JAKVCU010000115.1:1475-26142 GCA_022448955.1 Saprospiraceae bacterium | reverse complement strand
TATGATTTTTGGAGGGACCATTTTTTGCATCCGTAATTTTGACTAGTCGTTTAAGTCTCTTGTTAATCAATTACGTGCACTTTTCTTTATGTCTTAAAAAGAGTAAAAACTATATCATACGCGTGTTCAAAGAGGTTGCCTTCTATTTTTAAGCAGCTAAAACGTTGACTTTCTGAATACTTTAAGAAAGCTTTTCTATCTTTAGAAGGGATGAGATTAAAAATAAATGCTAATCACAATGATGTCTTACGCATTCATGATCAGTTTAATTTTACTGAATCTAAACTGTTGGGATAATATGGATAAAAAAATATCGCTAGCTCCTAATGTGTATCCAGTATATAAAATCCAAGAATCCTTTGAAATCGATGGGAAAGGTAGCCAGCCGGTATGGGCAAAAGCTGCTGTATTAGATCGCTTTTCTTATCCTTGGCGGAATGAAGAGGCTCCTACAACTGTATTTAGAGCATTATATAATGATACTCATCTTTACTTTTTATATTGGGCAGAGGATGAAGCAATTATTACCAAAAATGACTCTTCGATGGGGATAGAAAGAGAAGTGGTCAATTCTGATCGAGTCGAAATATTTTTCAAAGCAAATGATGAAATGAACCCTTATTATTCATTGGAGATGGATGCTCAAGCCCGTGTTTTGGATACTGAAGGTAGATATTATAGAAATATTGATATGGACTGGTCATGGCCAGAAGGGGGCCTTCATGTGAAGTCAAAAATGGAAAAAAATGGTTATTGGTTAGAAGGAATGATTAGCTTTGCCTCTCTAAAAGCTCTAGGAATGCACAATGGTAATGACTTACAAGCAGGTTTGTATCGAGGAGAATATGTTTATGATGATAAAGTTGAAGTAGAGGTAAAATGGATCAGTTGGATTCAACCTGATTCAGAACATCCTGATTTTCATATTCCTTCATCATTTGGTATATTGAGACTAATGGAGTAATTTCCAATAATAAAGTGAAAGAAATTAACAAAATGAAGAACCAATTATTGCAATGTTGCCTATTATTAGCATTGTTGTCTACTTCTTGTGGGCCTGATATAGGTATCGATCCAACGGAAGAAGAATGGGAACTTTTATTTGATGGTAGCAACATGGACGCTTGGATACCCAAGTTTACAGGCTCTCCTTTAAGTGAGAATGTAAATGACATTTTCAAGGTGAAGGATAGTCTACTGCAAGTAAGCTATACCAAGCAGGACTCCTTTGATCAACGATTTGGTCACCTTTTTTATGAAAAACCATTCTCTCATTACAAAATTAGAGCTACTTATCGCTTCTTAGGTGAGCAGCTAAAAGGTGGTCCTGGCTGGGCCTATCGTAATAATGGTTTGATGTTACATTGCCAAGATCCTAATTCAATGGCTTTAGATCAAGATTTCCCCAATTCTTTAGAATTACAGTTGTTAGGTGGTGATGGTGAGCATGATCGGCCAAATGCCAATCTTTGTACACCAGGCTTACATGTCATTATGGGAGATTCATTACATCAAGCACATTGTACTAATTCTTCTTCTGCCACTTATCATGGTGATGATTGGGTGACAGTGGAAGGACTTGTGCTTGGCGATTCTCTTATTCAGCATTACATAGATGGAGAAGTTGTATTAGAATATTCAAAACCAATCATTGAATTGGATAGCGAAGATGGTCGGTTTAAAGCTGGAGATGCCGTAAATGAAGGATATATCGCTATTCAGGCTGAAACACATCCTACACAATTTAAGTCAATAGAACTATTAAACCTTTGCGGATGTATGGATGAAAAAGCAACAAATTATAAGTCCTATTATATAAAATCAGATCCTACAAGCTGTAAATATTGAGAAAGTTAAACGAATGGATACATTTGAAGAAACTATAAGGCTACATTTTCAAAAGAACTTTGAAAAGGAACCTCAGTTTTTTGTCAAAGCACCTGGAAGAATCAATCTAATTGGAGAACATACCGATTATAACTTGGGATTTGCCTTACCTGCTGCTATTGATATGCATTTACTTTTTGGCTTTAGACCAAATCCTATATCTTCTACTTTTCGCTTAGTGGCTTTGGATATGGAGGATGATTTTCAGGGAAATATCAATCAGATTGAAAAAAGCCATAAGAATTGGGCAAACTACTTGTTGGGGGTGATGAAGAGCTTTGAAAACAGAGGTATTCGCCTACAGGGATTTGATTGTATTTTTTGTGGTAATATTCCAGTTGGTGGAGGACTAAGTTCGTCTGCTGCGATGGAGTGTGGTTTTGCAAAGGGTTTAGATCAAATGCTTCAGAGCAAGTTAGATAAGTGGGAAATTGTAAGAATTGGGCAAGAAACAGAAAATAATTTCCTTGGTGTACAAAGTGGAATACTCGATCAGTTTTCTTCTACCTTTGGTTTGGTAAATCAGGCGATGCTCTTAGACTGTCAGGACAAAAATTTTGAATATGTGAATGCTCAATTTGGTGATTATGAATTAGTGCTTATCAATAGTAAAGTAAAGCACAATCATAGTGACTCGGGCTATAATGATCGCCCTAAAGAATGCCAAGAGGCTATTGCAGCTATTCAGAAAAGATATCCGAATATCCACTCTTTAAGAGCAGTTAGCCAAAATGTTTTGGCAGAATGTGAAACGATTATGAGCAATAAACATTTTAGGAGAGCTCAATTCATTTTGCATGAAAATGCAAGGGTTCATGCCTTTTGTGAGGCCTTCCAAAAAAATGATTTTTTCTCATTAGGTCGAATCCTTTATCAGTCGCATTTTGGCTTACAATATTTCTATGACGTGAGTTGCACTGAACTAGATTTATTAGTGGACTTGACTAGAAACGAGAACGCTGTATTGGGCGCTAGGATGATGGGAGGAGGTTTTGGTGGTTGTACACTCAACTTAATCCACAAGGATCATAGCAAAGAGGTGACAGAACGTATTATGAAAACTTATTATCAGCAAACAAAAGTTAGCCCAGAAGCTTATTTTATATCTATAGAAAATGGGGTAGGACTGTTATAAAAAGCCAGCCTACCCAAAGGTAGACTGGTACTCACGTACTTTTCAATTATCTGTGTTTGCTTGATTTTTTAGTAGTCAAACCGTAAAATTATAATAAGCAACTTTACGATAATAGCTATTCATTTAAAGAAGCTGCATGTTTCTCCAGCTTGTCAACTGCAAACTGTACTTCTTTTGTATTTTGAAAAAAGCTATCTATATAGTTGAGCATTTCTCTTCGGTCTTCGTAGCTTAATAGCTTAGATGATTTAATCACTTTATGGAAATTTTCCTGTTTATTGCGAAATAACTCTAGGGTATCAGATAATGCAGCAACATCTTTTTCTAAGCCTAAATAAATTCTTTCACGTATACTGACTAAATAGTAATTAGGGTTGGGAATGGCATATGGTGCATTTACTAATCCAGCAAAATCAAAGTCATAAGGAATGGCTATAATTGATTTCCCTTTCTTTACCATCTTGATATTTCTCACTGTATGAATTCCCCAATCTGCATTACCAATCAAATATTGGAATAAAGCTACTTGTTGGAGTTGTGCAAGGTTGATCTGGTCAAGCTCAATTTCCTCTCGCTTCAATTTTTTAGCCTTTATTCGACTGCGTACTTGAGCCAAATCCTCAATAATGATACCGTATTGCTTTGTCTTTTTGCCAGTATTGATGTCCTTATAAGTAATCCTTACCAACTGCGTTCTAAAACTTGCATCCGTTAACGTATTATACAGCTCATAAGTTAGATGCTCTCTAACTAATAGCTTTTTTGCCTCGGCTTTATGATCGATACAATGCGTTACTAGTTTTAAATCATCAAATTGTGCTAAACCTGCTACAGCTAATTCTGCTTTTTTAAAGTTTAACTTTAAGGGAGGCATTGCGCAGTTCATTCTACGGAATTTACCTCTTTGCTTGGCTTTAATTCTCCATGCTTGTTTCTGACCATCTGCATCCTCAAACCATATACCAGCAGTCATATATTCTTGATTTCTTCTATTATATTGAAGTTCTTCCATGTCGATCTCGATTGTCATCTCCAATACTTCTTTATAATGCATTAAATCAAAAATACTTTTTTGTGGGTTTGGGTTGCTATCAGCATGTAAAGACTGCGCTAAAAGCAGGCTAAACCCCAAAGCTATAAATGATAGGCTTATTGAAATTACTTTCATACTCTCTTTATTTGAATTTCCTTGTGTTGCTTTGAATACCTTTATTGCAACTTCTAATAATCAAACCAAAAAAATGAGGCTATTCATTTGGATTAATGTATGATACAAAGATCGTGTAATAATTACACTATGACTAGGTTGAGAATAGAAATTTTATGGTTAAAAATAGACAAAATAGACTGATTGGTTTATTTAATGACTAACGTTTAGTTTTGAGTTGACTATGTAAAAAGGAATGATTTTTTAAATAAGTGGTATGTTTACTTATTAAATAGGGCAAAAAATCGTTGATTAGAATAAAATATGGTATTTAAATAAGCTTTTGCCCAAATAAATAGATATTTTGCCTTAAGGTTAATTGAGCACCATTAAATGGTTAAAATGGTTTAAATGGGAATTATTGAAATTGTTTTCTAAAGGAGGCAGGTGTCGTTTTAGTATACTTTTTGAAAAATTTCACAAAATTAGTCGGATCATTAAAGCCAACCTTATACCCAATTTCTTTAATACTTAATGCCGTATTCATCAAGAATCGCTTGATCTCAAGTATCAACATTTCATCAATATAAGCCTTACTAGGCTTTTGAATAATTTCTTGGGTAATTCGATTTAGGGTTTTAGCAGAAATACTCAATTGATCGGCATAAAATTGTACACTGCGATTTTGAAATAGATTTTTTTGAAGCAAATGCTGGAAGGTATTAAATTCTTCTAGATAATAAGGTTGAAACTTCTGGTTACTTCTTGCTTTGCCAAAGCGTTCGGATAGATAAAGTAAAATTTTTAGGGATGCTACTATAATTTCTTCAGTTGCAAAATCTTGTGATAAGCTGTATTCGTATTTCAGGCGATCAACTACTGTCGCAATACTTTTAAAATGATCCGCTGATAGTTGGATCAATGGAGGGTATAGATGATACTGAAAAAGACTTAACTGAAGAGGTGATTGCCTTCCAAATCCTGTTTTGAGCAAAAAGCTTTCCGTAAAAAGTAAAATTTGCGCCTTCATATTGACCTGTTTCGCGAAAGCGTGAACCTGATCCTTTGCAATAAAAATCATACTCTCAGAGTTAAATTGATATTGCTTAAAATCAATGAAGTGCTCACCCTGTCCTTCCTGAATAAAGAGAATGGCGTAAAAAGCTATTCTGTTTGGACGGTAAGAGTTATGGCCTCTTTGCGCATTATTATGGAGTAGTTCATCAGCGGATATAATTTCGAATTCAAAGGCCTTCCTCTGCCTATTCTGAAAAGAAATCTCAGGAATATATTGCTTCTTCATAATCAGTAAATGAAAATAGATCTTAGCAAACAAGTCTAACAGAATTTTTATCAAAAAGCAAACATATCAAAATGAATAAACTACAATTTTTTCTGAGCCTACTCTTCATCAGTCTAATAATTGCCTGCGTACCTAGTAAAGAAACAGAGCAAAGCCTAAGCAAAAAGGGAGCTTATGATCCTGATAAACAGCCCATCAAACAAGCCGAATTTTTGAGTTGTGGATCAAGTTTCGATATGCAAATGCATCTCATTGCATTCGCTGAAGATATGGAAAGGAAAAAAGTAATGTATAATTCAGAGGTATTCAGTGATTGCTCTGGTATGTTTATTCGATTATTGCAATCGCTCGAAAAAGAATGTGACCAATATGATTTTCTTGATCCTAAAAAGGCTCGTAGCTCTAGAGATATTGCGAAGTGGTACTATGATCAAGGTAATTTTTTAATGATTAAAGACGCTAGGAAGATTGGACATTTGATCCAAGCAGGAGCTGTTCTGTTTTTTGGACGAAGTGGTAAAGAGTACGATCATCTAAATATTGATCTACTCACTTCTAGTCAAGGAATTGAACATGTAGGAACGGTGACTGAAGTGGTAAAAGATGGAGCGGGTAATGTCGTTAGTTATGAAATGTTTCATGGGCGAAGCACAGGTAAAATTGCTCAACGTACCTCCTATCACGAGTTGCGTCCAAAGCGTAAAGAGCTTCCACCATTTGGCAATTGGAACCAGCAATTGGTGGGTATTGCCTATGTAATAACACCCAAGAAGTAGAGGAGTATTTGCTGGTGTTTGGTTGATATCTCCCAGCAAAAACGCTTAACTAGAATCTAACAACTAATAAATTACATTTTTACAAAGGGTAAAGCCTCTATATTCAGACCTTTATCAATGACAAAGAAGTAAGTTCCTGCTGCCAAGTGGCGAACATCAATTTGATAGCGCTTAAAGCCAAACTGCGGAGGTAAGACGGTATCTTTAATAACGGTTTGTCCAAGCGTATTGACTACTCTGAATCGATAATCTGAGAAACCAGGGGTTTCGTATTCTACACTTAAGAATTCAGCGCTAGGATTGGGATAAATACGGATTACATCCAAAGGTGCAGTTGTACCTCCACAAGTTTCTTGTATGATCTCTACAGCATTGGCTACATTTAATCGGCCGCCGGTCGCAGTAAATGCAGAGAGTTCTTCTACTGGATCAACCGCACGAAGCAAAATATCTCGAATAACCAATGCCGTGGTCGCTGGATTTCTTTTTGCGTTGGCAGCAATACTATCGCATGGTATACTATATAATATGGCTATAGCACCACTGAGGTGGGGTGCTGCTGCAGAATTTCCTCCAAAAGAATCATATTGGTCATTTAAATCTATAGTATATGAACCTTGGCCCGGAGATCCCATATCAATAGATGTTGTTCCGTAAGCAGAATTAGCATTCTTTTTATCATCAAATGTAGTATTCAATACGGTAATGATAAAATCACTGCTACAATCAGAAGGGATATCTCCTTCTTCTTCTACATTATAGGTGCTATTGGATGTACCTGCTCCAGTAAGGACTCCTACCTCTCCCATCAAATCATACATACCTTCCCAAACTGGGAAGGAGCTGCAATAAGTACGATCAATACCGAAGGAAGCGTTCGTAGCGACAATAAAGGCCCCCTTTTCGCCATTCGTTTCATTATACAATTGCCTTTGAGCAATGACATATTCATAAGCCTCTACAATAGAGTTGACATCCCTCGTATTGAGAAGCATCAGTTTGACATTCCAATTTACTCCAGTTACTCCCAGGCCATTATCTCCTCTAGCACCCAAGAGTCCGGATACTTGAGTGCCATGTGCAGTGACTCTATGCTCCGGGGTTTGTTCTAGGAAATTCCAACCTGAATAATCGTCGATATAACCATTATTATCATTATCAATACCATCATCAGGTATTTCTGCTTGATTGCGCCAAATATTTGGAATTAAATCTGGATGGCTAAGGTCAAAACCACTATCTAAAACAGCTACTACAATCGTATCCCCTTGCGGCGTAAGGCCGCCAGTACTTACGTCCCACACTTCTGGCATACCGATTAGGTCCATATGCCATTGAAACTCATAGAATGGATCATCAGGTGTAGCACGAGTATCCACCTGGTAGTTAAACTGGGCGCTAAGTACTTGTCTTTGGACCAAAATGAGCTGAAGCATATCATCTGCATGCATTTGACTTTCGTCAAATGAAATAGCATGTATATTATGTTTTTTTCCTAGTGGGCGAATATATTGGATGTTTGATTCGGTTCTTTGATTCGTCTGTAATTGACGTAGGAAAGATTGAATATCTTCATTCTCCGCCAATCGCACGATACATTCACCTGCAATGCGATTAGGATGATTGGATTGGGCCATTAAGGAAAATAGAGTAGTAAAGACAAAGCAAATCGAAAGAACCAAACGCATCATATGTTAGAAATTTATATCCTTCCGTAAGGTACGAAAATAGGGTATGCTATGCAATAATCTACTACCATACCAAGAGAAGACTTCTCCATCAACTAGACGAATGACGGCTGATGGACAAATCTCCTTGAACTCCTGAATGTGCTTTTCTTTGAATGGAAATGGCTCAGAAGAAAGCAAAATAAGATCTGGACTTTTCTCTTTAAGCAATTGATCATCAATGGATGGATAACGCTCTAAATCGTGGAAAACATTGTCAAAGCCTGCACGATAGAGCATTTCGTTGATAAAAGTATGTTGACCAGCCACCATATTCGGCTTTCGCCAAATGAAATAAGCGACTTTCTTTTTAGGCTTTTCAGCAAATGCTATTTGATATTGTTGAAATGCCACTTCTATTTGCTGTCGGATACTCTTTGCTTTTTGTTCTTTTTGGACGATCGCACCTAGCGCTCTAATCATCTCTAAGGCATCTTCCAATGTGTAAATATCACTCATCCAAACAGGGTAATCTTGCATTAATGCTTCTACTTGTACCTTATCATTCTCTTCTTTATTACCAATGATGAGGTCAGGTTGGAGCTCACGGATGATATCAAATTTATAGCTTTTGGTGCCACCAACTCTAAGTTTAGATTTAAACCATGATCTTGGGTGTACACAGAACTTTGTGATACCAATTACTTCCTCTTCCAATCCTAAGTCATAGAGTAGTTCTGTCTGAGAAGGAACTAAGGAAATAATGCGCTTTGGAGGGGCATCCAAGTGAATGCTTCGCCCCATTTGATCTGTAAGTGATTTACTCAATTGGAATACCTAATTTTTTGGATTGAACCCTTTGATGAAAATGTTGATTAATTTGATCTAGAACAGCATGATCTTTCTTGTTGTTGATCGCTCGGCCATCAATTTCACTTACAGCTGTCAGTTCCCCCATAGTACCAGTAGTGAAGACTTCGTCTGCAATGTAAAACTCTGTAATAGAAAGATTACTTTCTTTAACAGGAATGCCCTCTTCTTCACAGATTTCAATAACCAAGCCCCTTGTGATTCCTGGTAAACAGCTGCTTGCATAAGGCGTATAAACTGTGCCATTACGCACACAGAAAAGATTAACACCATTCGCTTCTGACACATAACCATCTTTGTCTAGCATAATTCCTGCATCTGCACCAGCATGATTGGCTTCGATCTTTGCCAAGATGTTGTTGAGTAAGTTATTGTGATGGATTTTAGAATCCAAAAACATGGGAGAGTTACGACGAACAGATGAGGTGACTAAGGTGATTTGTGGTGGATAAACAGGTGGTTTCCACTCTGCTAAAATAATTAGCGTAGGACCAAATTGATTAAGACGAGGGTCCATACCAGAGGTGGTTTTTTTACCTCGAGTAAGCGTCAGACGAATATGCACGCCATCGTCCATATTGTTGGCCTTTAGCGTTTGAAAGAGTGCTTTTTTGATTTCTTCATTGCTAGGAATATCTTTGAATGCTAATGCATGTGCAGAATTTTGCAATCTTTCCAAGTGACGATCTAAGCAAAAAATATGACCATCATATACACGTAAACCTTCCCAAACGGCATCTCCGCCCTGAACTACACTATCAAAGACGCTAACTTTAGCATCTGCTCTTTTTAATAATTCTCCATTGATATAGACAAGGATGTCGTCGTTTTTAGTGTTATATTTTTGAAGCATTGGAATGACGTTTTTAATTCGTTATGTTCGTTATGCGAAGTTTAAAACTTCGCATAATGAAACGTACAATTTTAGCTTTGCAGCCATTTTTGAACGCTGCTAATATAAGCCATTCTCAATTCTTCAAAGCGAGTAACATTAGGAATATGATTTACTTCCAACAAATGTTTTTGTCCATCTACTCCTATTATGTAATCATTGGCAAGAAAATCAAGTCCAAAAGCGGCTTGAATACGACGAGTATCTTCTAGCAACTCTTGGTCGACTTCCATAAAATCGGCTCGATCATCATGAATAGATTTCAGCCATGACTGACCTTCTAATTTAATCTGCCAATATTGATCTCCGATGATACATATTCGGACGGCTTCGCCTTCGAAATAAGGTTCAATGATCGAGGCTTCATTGCTTGTCCATTGGCCCTTCAGCCGTTCTTTATTCTCGCCACAATGCCAATTACCCCATTTTGCAACAAGGTCAGAAGTAACATTAATGGACGTATAAGGACTAATCATACCTCTAGGACTAGCAAATTGACTAACCGCCAAAGCTCTTGCCAAGCAAGGAAGTTTTAAGCGACAATCCATCATTGCTCTTGGATTAGGAAAACAAGGGCCTCCCCAAATGTTCAATGCGGTGATGATGTCAAAGTCATCTTCAAAAATACCATAGTACACTACTTTATCTACTGGGAGCATTCCGCTTCCATTACTCCTTTCTACAAATAGCTGCCCTTTGTTAACCAAAAACTTTGGCAACATTTCATGATAAATAATAGGTCCAAAATGAGCAGTTTTAATAAGTTCATACTCTCTTTTTTCAACACCGATGATAACAACTCTTTTTGCCATAATTTTAGATTAAAGAATTAAAAAATCCCTGTCGGCGCTTCCAGGATAAAATCGTGCACAAGTGTAGTACAGTAAAATTGATTGGGGCGTTCCAGAATTGATTAATTTGTAGTTCATTAAAGTAGTCATATATGAGGTTTCTGCAGTTTTGTCTTTTTATTTCTTTACTTGTTTATTCTTTTTCTTGCCATCAAGATTCGCCATCTAAGGAAGATGAGGACAAAGACAAAGAACTGGTTGTTTTAGATTCGATCTTATTTCAATGGTATGCTCCAGGAGCATGGAATTTTTATGCTTTTCAAGTAGGGCCAAAGCTAAAATCAGTATTGGAAAATGATCAAATCAAAAGCTTTAAACTTGCTGATGAAAATAGAGTGGTTTATTCTTTTTTGAAGAAAGATAAGGACCAAGAATTAGATTTTAAGGAGTGGAAATTTCAATGTTGGAATATTCTAGATGTAACTCATTGTTTTTATACATCAGGAAGCGGAATTTACCCAAAAATTCCAGAAGATGAAACTTCTGATCTACGATTTACGCTTTATCTAGTAGAATAAAATTACGAGCTATATAAGCCGTGGAAGGAATGGGTAGATTTTTGGGGAATAAAGAGTAGCGATCAATTGGAAGCTACCATTTTGACTAGCCGCTTAGAAACCTTAATTGGCCTTAATGGCATAATCGAATAGCTTCTCATAATATGGCATACATTCCTCTGCTAGCTTTTCCATAGCTGGAGGTAAGGAAATCTTTTGGGGGGTATATGGCTGAAAACCTGTTGATTTATGAACATTAGCATACCAGTGCTTTGCCCAGACTCCATCTTCTGGGCGAGGTCCTGCCGTCCATTGCAGCATCGAAGCATCAAATGCTAAATCTAATTTTGCACAAAGCTGTCGCAAAACCTTCTCCGGGTCGAGTAAAAGCTCTTTTGAATCTACGACTGCTTTCAGCGTTCCTACTGCTTTTAGTTGTTTAAACAAGGACAACTGGTCTTTAACACCTATGTCTGAAATAGTAGGATTCGGAATGACTTTAATATAAGAATTGATAATATATCGTGGATCACGAATCAATAGAATATTATCGGTCTTCGCCAAAAAATCGGTGGAAATATCAATCAGGTGATGGGTCATCTGCTTGAATAAAACAGCAGGGGTAGGATGATCTCCAAAGATGACATCTTGAATAACTTTTTCGCCATCATTCTCCTGTGTTGTTATGACTTCTTGTGTTGCAGGATGATGTACAAGTGATTTCGTCTTCACTAAATAGTGAGCATATAGTGGTTCATCTACCACGCTCATATCTTCGCGTTGCGCGAAAGCGTACATAAAGGCTGTAGAGATATTCCTAGGGCTGGACCAAGCGTTTATTCGTTGCATAAGCATAAAATCAATGAAAAAGGGAATTTAGAAAAATCCTTTAATAATCGAAAATGGATATTCTAAATTCCCTTTTGTGACTAAAGTAAATTAGGTTTTAATTTTTGATTACTTTTAGGCTATATTGTTGCTGCTCAGTTTTTAGTTGAAGAATGTAAACACCTTTCTCGAGAGCATCCCAACCACTAACTTTTAGTTGATTGTCAATGGCTACTCCTTGCTGGCTAGACAATAGTTTTCCGTTGGAAGAGTAAATGCTAGAGATAATTGCTCCGTTTACATTTTTTGTGTCCTGAGCAGAAATGCTCGGTAATAGAACCGTCAACTCGTTATTTACTGGGTTAGGGAAGTAACTTAATTTTGAAAAACTATTTATTTCTTTAGTGGATACTGGATTACTTTGTTGATAGATTCTGATATAATCAATATCCATGCTACTTTCTGTAAAGTTTGGATCGATGACATCCTGAATAGCAATGTTCAAAAGGATATATTGATCAGCATCAAAAGGCCAAGTATTGGCATCTTGAACTTCTGGTTCGTATACATAATGGACAACATCATCAACGGCAAAAATCATTTTTTCAGGGGTCCATTCTAGCGTATAAATGTGGAATTGGTTGGAGACGTTTGGGACAAATTGCCCACCATGATTGACGGTTGCACCAAAGCTTGATGGTGTATGCATAGCACTTTGTACATAATTTTGGTTAGTTCCCCAATGCTCCATAAGGTCAATTTCACCACAAGCAGGCCAGCTTGTCGTTCCAAAGCCCTGATTATCCCAATAGGCTCCATTCTCATTGATGTTTTTACCTAACAGCCATATTGCAGGCCAAGTCCCTACTCCAAATGGAAGTTTTGCTCGCACCTCTACCTTACCATAGGTAAATGCAAACTTTGAGTTTAGACGAGCTGAAGTATACTGCTTAGTACAATTCTGGTCAGTAAAAGTCTCTTTCTTTGCTTTAATCTTTAAGATACCATTTTCAACTACTGCATTATCTGTGCGGTTGGTATAGTGCTGAATTTCATTATTAAACCAGCTACAAGGCAAAGGAAGTTGCGTTTGATGAAACCACTTGGAATCATCAACTGGTCCATCTGTATCAAATTCATCTGACCAAATGAGGTTGTCATAAACTGGGCCTGTGCTTTCTTCGCTATCGAATGAAAAATCATCTATATATGCCAAAACTTGATCATTATTATTTTCTCCATTCAACTGAATGAGTACTCTATTAAAGTCTGTTCTCTGTGTAGGAGGAGGCGAATTTGGATCCAAGTTAATATAATTATCGGTGGCAAAGTTGAAGTTTATAATTTGCCATTGATCTAAAATAAGCGGTTTAATTATTTCGGATTGGGTGACCCAAGGTTCATTTAAGTTGTTATTCTGTAATTTTAAAGAAACTTGATTGTTTTGAGCTCCTGTGAGTCCAGCGGAAGAGACATAAATCTTCAATGAAAATTCATGATCTGTAGATAAGTCTAAGGCGTCAGAATGGTCAAATCGTGCATTTGCATATTGTCCCCCTACATCATGATACTCTAATACAGTTGCAGAAGTATTGATTCCTTCTATATGTGGGTTTGCTCGAGCAGTGTTTATATTGCAATCATCTCCAAACCAAGTATCGATGGAACCATTGCCTTCGAAGTCATCTTGGATGATCTGTGCGTGAGAGGTGGGGGTCCATAATATTAAAAATAATAGGTAGAAAAGTGTGGTTTTCAGCGATAGCTGCTGAAAATTAAATAAAGATTGATTTAACATGGATAATAATTTTTGAAAAGTACGAAGGTTATATCGTAGTCATCCTGAAAAACGGTTAAAATAAATTTGTTAAGGCGATTTAAAGTAATATGTTGGATATTTAAACGATACATGGAAATGTAATGAATTATTCTACCAATAATACCAAAGTGTAAAGGCGAAAAAATTGGTATAATTAAAATTCCAGCCAAAGGCTTGACCATTTTATTATACAAGCCATTTTAACTAGCCGCTTATATTCACTTTGTGTTTTGGTTACACTATGCTAATATAATAAAGGTGTGGGACAAATAGAATTTTAAAGAAGAATTCAATGCATATACGACAAAGAGCCGGAAAGGAATAAACTACAGAGGTGGGGCCAAGGGGCCCACCTCTAGCATGGTCGATATTTCTATTAAGCCTCAACAGTAAGGTCGTCAGTAGTGGCACCAGGAGCATTTTTAGTCACTGATTCGATCCCATTATTCATACCTTGCTTTGATTCGTACATTTGGCTTTTACCAATTACTTGATGGTTAGCAGCAAGAAGGTTGAAGTAGAACTTTCCATTAGAAGATTCTTTTTCTTGATAAGCTCCTTCTCTAGTGGCATTTTTCTTTACAGATTCAATCCCATTTTTACAGGATGCTTTGGTGGTGTAGCCTTCACTGCCTAAAATATTCTGCCCATTACCCGCTTTTAGGCGAAAGTAAAATTCTTCACCGCTCTTGCTTTTGAAAATTTCAAATTTCATTATCAGTGGTTTTTTTATTAATCTTTAATCAAGATTGTGAAATTTCCTTAATTAAACAAATTTTAAAGTGCTTAGGAAAGAGCCTTTTCGATCAAATCTAGGAATTGACATTTTGGAGGGCTTAAACAGCATTTTGATCTAAAGAAAATATTTTTGAGTATCAGGTTCAGGATGATATGAAGGGCTTTGCAATTTTGTTGTAGGTCTTTTGTAAATTAGACTTAATCAATTTATTGCTTGTATAAAACAAGATCCAATGTTTAACAGGAGTAACTTTCTGATTTTACCTTTTTTATTTTCTTTACAATTAGCTATATCTCAAAACTCAAATATGCAAAGGTTGACCATTTCTAAGGATTGGAAGTTTCGCCAAGTGGATAAAGATCAATGGTGGCCTGCTGAAGTTCCAGGAACCGTGCACACTGATTTATTAGCTAAGGGCATCATTGAAGATCCATACTACAGGACCAATGAAAAAGATCAGCAATGGATTGATAAGAAAGACTGGGAATATGCCACAACATTCAGTGTAACAGAGCAACTTTTGGCAAAAGATCATCTGCATTTACAATTTCATGGTTTGGATACTTATGCCGATGTGTATTTGAATGGACAACTCGTATTGAAGGCCCATAACTTTTTTCGTTTGTGGGAAGTTGATGTGAAAAAGTATCTCCAATCAGATAGTAATGAGTTACGACTTTATTTTCATTCTCCAATAAAAGTAGGTTTAGAAAAATTAGAAGAACACGGTTATGGGTTACCTGCGATCAACGATCAATCAAAAAATGGTGGTTTAGGTAAAAAGAAGGTAAGCGTTTTTACGCGTAAGCCTGGTTATCACTATGGTTGGGATTGGGGGCCCCGCTTTGTTACTTCTGGAATTTGGCGACCTATAGAGCTTTTAGCATGGGATGATTTGAGAATGAATGATCTTTATTTTCATCAAAATATCGTAAACACTCAGCTTGCAGAAATAGAGGCAAGGTTTGAGATCTATTCAGATACGATCCGGGAAGTTATGCTAGAGATCTGGCAAGATTCACATTTGCTGAAAAGCCAAAAAGTACAACTTCTAGAGGGAATGAATCGCCCCGCGATCCCTATTCGTATAGAACAACCCAAACTTTGGTGGACTAAAGAATTGGGCGAACCACACCTATACGCCATGCAGGGCATTGTCCGCGAAAGCGAAAAAGTGATAGCCAAAAAAGAAAGGCGAATAGGACTTAGAAATATCCGAGTGCTGCAAATACCCGATGAACAGGGCCGTTCCTTTTATCTAGAATTGAATGGTGTACCTGTTTTTTCAAAAGGGGCAAATTATATCCCCAATGATTTATTTCTACCAAGAGTGAGTAAAGCACATTATGAAAAAGCCATTCAATCAGCTGTAGATGCCAATATGAACATGCTGCGCATCTGGGGTGGAGGTATTTATGAAAATGATGTTTTTTATGAATTGTGTGATGAACAAGGCATTATGGTGTGGCAAGATTTTATGTTCGCGTGTAGTATGTACCCAGGCAACCAAGCTTTTTTGGAAGATGTGCGTCAAGAGGCCATAGATAATGTTCGACGTTTACGCAATCATGCTTGTATTGCGCTTTGGTGCGGCAATAATGAGATGGATGTGGCTTGGGCACAGTATAAGGAGTTTTGGGGATGGGGTTGGAAACAACGATATGGTGGCACAAAACGCAAGGCGATTTGGAAGGCATATGAGGATGTTTTTCATGATATCTTACCAGAAGTAGTGGAAACACATCATCCAGGGATGTTTTATTGGCCTTCTTCGCCAATGGCAGGAGAAAAAGAACACTCCAGTAAGAATGCTACCTCTGGCGATATTCACTATTGGGGCGTTTGGCATGGTAAGGAACCTTTTAAAGCATTTTACAAATACATAGGGCGATTTATGAGTGAGTATGGCTTTCAGTCATTTCCCGCTTTTGAAACCGTAAAGAAATATACAATTCCAGAAGATTGGGACATCGAGTCAGAAGTAATGGCTGCACATCAGCGATCAGGCATTGGTAACCTGAGAATTCGCACTTACATGAATGATTATTATAAAGTGCCAGAAGCTTTTAAAGGTCAATTGTATATTGGACAATTACTACAAGCAGAAGGTATAAAAATGGCCATAGAAGCACATCGTTCTGCCAAACCGTATTGCATGGGGAGCCTTTATTGGCAATTAAATGACTGCTGGCCAGTAGCCTCCTGGTCAGGTATGGATTATTACCAAAACTGGAAGGCCATGCACTACTTTGTCAAAAAAGCTTATGCGCCTATCTTATTAGCAGCGAAAAGAGATGATGATTTCATAGAACTAACAGCGGTTAATGATTTATTGGATGTGATGGAGGCTACTTTAAAAGTGAGCATATATGATTTTGAAGGTAATCTAAAGCAGGAGCAGACGCCTAAACAAATCACAATACCAGCGAATAATAGCATTCCATTAGGTAGGTGGGAAATCAAGAATTTTGTTAAAAAAAGAAATAGAGATGATGTTTTTATGCATGCTGAATTAGTACAAGATGATACTTTAATAGCTGAACAAATAGTCTACTTTGAAGAGGTGAAAAAATTGAAATTACCTAAGGAGTTTGATCTTGAACAGAGAGTAGAAAAACAGCGTGACCACTATTTGATTCATTTAAACAGCGACCATTTACTAAAGAATGTGTATCTACAATTTGAAGGGATAGAAGGCTTTTTCTCTGATAATTACTTTGATGTTTTACCCAATAAAAGTTATGTGATTCAATTTATGCCTACTCAGCCCGACTTGGCCTTGAGCATAAAGGATATGAGCATTACAACGGTGGTTGATACTTACTAAGGTTAATGAACTCTTACCTAAAGCTATGGATCTAAAAATTAGCCTAAACTCATTCTTCTAATAAAGTAATGACGAAAGTGTAAGGAGATCATGAAGGTAAATATTATTTGTATTTACTCAGTGGATCCTTCTTACGCTTCTAAGAATAGTTCTATTTATGGATAATTAATCTCATTTTACTGATGAACAATTTTTTCCCTTTTTGTAACTTAAGCGGCTAGTCAATTTGATTCTAGGAAACTTAAACTAGCGTGTATTAAATGATATTAGCATGAAAAAACTGCTGTTTTCGTCCGTATTTTACTTCCTTGCAGCATCGCTTTTGGGGCAGCCACCTTTTGTATCCTTTACAGAAGAATCAGGCATTGCCAATTCAGGAAATAAAAATAGAGGTATCTCATTTGCAGATTACGATAATGACGGTGACCAAGATATTTATGCTTACACTAGACTAAATGAAAATAGACTGTACGAAAACAATGGAGATGGTACTTTTATAGATATGGCTGCTGTTGCAGGCATTAACCATAATGGAAATACAAGGGCAGCTACTTGGGTAGATTTAAATAATGATGGATTTCAAGATTTATATGTAGCAAATTATCAAAGTCCAGATATTATTTACATCAATAATGGTCCAGGGATAGATAATCAATATACTTTCACAGATATTACAGCTTCATCAGGTATTGCCATTGAAAATTTTGAAGACCCTAAAGCGGTTATAGCTGCAGATTACGATAATGATGGCGATTTGGATATCTACCTTTCTAATTTTAATACCCAAAATCGTTTGTATCGCAATAATGGCGATCTAACGTTTACAGATGTAGTATATATAAGCAATACGACGGATGTTGAGATGTCTATGAGTGCGATCTTCTTTGATTACGACAATGATAATGATGTTGATTTGTATCTGGTTCATGATTTTGATATTCCCAATATTTTATATCAAAATGATGGAAATGGTTATTTCACGGATGTGAGTGAAGAGCTCGGAGTAGATTATGCTGGTGATGGAATGGGGGTAGATGTGGCCGATATTAATAATGATGGGTGGATGGATATTTATATTACCAACCTTTATGAAAATACGCTTTACCTTAATAATGCGGATGGTACTTTTACAGATATTTCTGCAGCAGCAGGTGTGCAAGATTATGGGATGGGTTGGGGAACCTTTTTTATAGATTATGACAATGATGGCTGGCAAGATATTTATGTGATTAATGATACGCACTTTTCTCCTTATCCAAATGTATTGTATAGAAATGAGGGGGATAATACTTTCCAGAAGATTGGCCAGTATACGGATATTGCCAGTGAACAAGCCGGATTTGGTGGGGCTTGTAGTGATATTGATGGAGATGGTTTTTTAGATATTGTGATTGCCAATTCGGGCTCAGCTCAGGGTAATCAAGTTTTTAAAAATTCAGGAAATGACCATCACTGGATAGCGTTTAATTTAGTTGGCGTAAGAACAAACCGCAATGCCGTTGGTGCAAAGGTAGCTATCGTCTATAATGGTGGCGAGCAACAACAATTTGAAGAAATCCATGCCGGTATTGGATTTGCTGGGCAAAATGACTTTAAAGTTCATTTCGGTTTGGCGCAAGCCCAAAGCATAGATAAGGTGCAAGTGCGCTGGCCTAATGGTAATGTACAAGAATTGTTTAATCTTTCTTCCAACCAAATTTATACCATCACAGAAATGCCGTTCCCTTTGATACATAATACTACAACCAACGATAGCATTATCGAAAAATACAATAAATTCGAACTAACGCTTGAACTGGATGCCATGTATGATAACCCTTATGATTATGATCAAATTCAAGTTGCTGCAACCTTCATAAGTCCAAGTGGAGAAGAGAAGCGTATTGATGGTTTTTATATGCAAGATTTTGAGCTAGATGAAGTAAATGGCGCACTCAGTTCAAATGGAAATGGTCATTTTAAACTTCGTTTTGCACCGACAGAAGAAGGGATCTGGAATTATCAGATCAGTGTAACGGATTCTATTGGTACCACTACTGTCTCTATGAAGAGTTTTGAGTGTGTATCCATAAGCAATCCTAAGAATCAGGGCTTTGTAAGATCTAGCCTGACAAATTATTTGCAATTTGATGAAGGGGGGGCATTCATTATGGTGGGAGAAAATATGGCCTGGCCAAATGGAAACCCTTACACCAATTATAAAACCTGGCTGGATCGATTAGCAGAGAATAATGGTAACTTTATACGCCTATGGCATGCCAATTGGGGCCTTGGGATAGAGTGGAAAAATGGATTAAATGGCTTCGAAGGCCTTCGCCGATATCATGAAATAAATAGTCGCTACCAAGATTGGTTGTTTGATTATTGTGCTGAAAAAGGAATCTATTTGATGCTGACTTTACAACATCATGGGCAAGTATCAACAGCTGTTAATCCAATTTGGAATGATAATCCTTATAATTCAGCAAATGGTGGAATGTGTGATTATGCTCCTGCTTTTTTTACAGACGAAAACGCTAGAGCGCATACCAAAAACCGTTTTCGATATATCATAGCTCGATGGGGATATGCCAGAAGTATTATGGCTTGGGAGCTTTTTAATGAAGTAGATTGGATGGACGAATACGAGGATAACAAGGAAAATGTGCAGAATTGGCATCTGGAAATGGCCGCCTTACTCAAGCAAAGCGATCCCAATAAGCATCTCGTTTCTACTTCTTTTGCTCACAAAAACAATGATCCCCTCATCTGGAATTCGCCAGATATTGATTTTACACAGACACATTTTTATATCCATACAGATCATCTAGAAAATGCTTTAGCAATAGGAACAGAGAAATACCTTGAAGCATATGGAAAACCAACGCTTACAGGAGAGTTTGGCCTTGGAGGAAATGCTAGCCTTGCCAATGCTGATCCATCAGGTATTCATATTCATAATGCACTTTGGGGCTCCTTATTTGGTGGTGGAACAGGAACGGCGATGACTTGGTGGTGGGATAATTACATCCATCCACGGAATTTATATTACCACTTTGATGGTGTAGCGAAGTTTGCAAATCAGATTCCTTTCCTTTCGGAAAATATGTCTCCTACAGAAACTCAACCAATGGGCGCAGCTGGCGACTTACAAATTATTCCCATCTATGGCTGGGGAACAATCGGAGAATCTACTATTATAATTGATAGTAGTGGTGTAGTAACACCCGAAGATGTTGGCTTGTGTCTTTATTTGTATGGTCAAGAATGGAATACCGAATTTAGGAGTCCACCTACTTTTAATGTAGAGACGACTCATGAGACTACTTTTACAGTGATGACCAATTCTACGACATCCCAAAGCCCAAAAATTGCAATTTATCTAGATGGTACTTTAGTCTTGGAGCAATTCGCTAGTCCAAATCAAGCCTATTCAATCAGTATACCAGCTGGCAATCATATGATTACCGTCGATAATACTGGAACAGATTGGATCACTATCGCCGATTATACTTTTTCAGGAATGGGATCAAAATTAGATGCCTATGTTCTGATTGGTGAAAGTAAGCAGGTAGCTGCTGGATGGCTGCTAAATAAGGAATATAATCATGAGAATGTAGCAGAAAATGGTTTTCCAAGTCCAATTGTAGAAAGTGAGTTAAGAATTGAGGGCATTGAAAATGGAGCATATTCTATCGATTGGTTCGATTGCCTATCAGGAGAATGGTTAGATTCTCAATCGGCTAGTGCATCTGATCATCAGTTGAATATAGAAATACCTGCTCTTTATTGGGATGTAGCCTTTTTGGCCAGTCCAATTCCTCTTGCTACCAATAAGTCAGAAGAAGAACCCACTTTCAAGGTCTTTCCAAGCCCTGCATCTCCAGGGCAGCTCATACATATTACTATTCCAGAGGAAGTTTCAGGGACAGCTCAATTGTCTTTAATGGATATGTCCGGTAAACCCATTCAAAGTATTCTGGTCTCTGCTTCTCAAAATAATGTGCAATGGCAATTACCTTCTAACATAGTAAGTGGAATATATGGGTTAAGAATTGAAAATGTACATTTTTCTGCAAGCCGACCCATTGTAATCTTGAAACCTTAGTAGAAATTTGATGCTGTGATAGTGGATGGTACATTTTATAGTTTAGCTTAATTTTAGCATTTTGAAAAAGTGAATTTAAACAAACTAATTTTTTGTAAAATTACCATCCATTTCAAATCCTATCCCTAAATTACTATTCGAGATCGAAGTAGATAAAAATGGGTGACTAATTGGATGGATAACTTGGGGATCAAGACAGAGTTTTTTTAGTTTCGTTTGTAAAGACGAGTCCAAAAGCTCAATTCATATAGCGTTTTAGTATTTTAGAACTTTAGTATCATGGATCATTCAAAATATATTGCTTTAGATGTAGGTGGTACATCCATTAAGAGTGGAATCCTTTTTGAGAATGGAGTAGAAGGAGAAATCAAGCAAACCTTCATTAATAGTAAAGGGTCAAAAGAAGAAATATTAAGTGTATTTAAAGCTATTTTTGATTTCCATTTTGCTCAATTAAAAGGGCAACTGCCTTGCTGTTTGGCCATCGCTTTCCCAGGGCCATTTGATTACGAGAATGGCATTTGTAAGATATTAGGGGTTCAGAAGTATGAAGCTATTTATGATGTCAATCTTCGAAAAGAATTTAGTAATTTTCTTCCCCAAAATGATATTCCCATCTTTTTCTGCAATGATGCAGAAGCTGCCATAACGGGTGAATCACAACTTGGTGGTGGGAAAGGGATCACGAAAGCATTGGGTATTACCCTTGGCACAGGTCTTGGCGGTGCTTTTATGATTGATGGCATACCCAGAAGAGAAGGGAAAGGGGTAACAAGTGATGGAGAAATCTACTATTTTAAGTTCAAAGAAGAAATAGGAGATGATGTCTTTTCCATCCGCGGATTGAGCAAACGATTTGCAGAAGCAAATATCCAAATTAAAGGCATTAAAGAAGCGAGTGAGGCCGCTCGCGCGGGCAATCAAAAGTTGAAAGAAGTATTTCAGCAATTTGGTACAGACTTAGGGGTGTTTTTACTACAAATTACAAGTGAATTTGAAGCAGAGGCCGTCTTAGCATTAGGAGGAATCGCTAATGCAGCCGATCTCTTTACAACAGAAGTAGAAGCACAAATTAATATTCCTTTTATTGAAGGGGTTCTAGGTCAAAAAGCCCCCTTGTTTGGTGCTGTAGCTTTAGCAAAAATCACCTATTTTTAGTATGATAAAACAAATTGATATGCGACTCACAGCAATTATATTTTTCGTTTGGGCACTATTCTCTTGTGATCCACCTTCAAATCGACCCGTCAAAATTTTGGTTTTCACCAAAACAGCTGGGTTTGCTCACAACTCTATCCCTGATGGCGTGAAAGCAATACAAAATTTGGCGAAAGCCGAAAACTGGAATGTGGTCGTCACCAATGAGTCAGAATCATTCAATGAGCAATTTTTAAAAGATTGCTCCGCTATTGTTTTTCTCAATACGACAGGAGATGTTCTGAATGGAGACCAAGAAATTGCTATGGAGCGCTTTGTTCAAGCAGGTGGTGGCTTCGTAGGCGTTCATGCTGCTTCTGATACAGAATATCAGTGGCCTTGGTATGGCAAATTAGTCGGCGCATACTTTGACAATCATCCACAAATTCAAGACGCAAAGATTAATGTGCAAAACTCTAATCATCCAGCGACTAAACACCTTCCTAGCCCTTGGATTAGAAAAGATGAATGGTACAATTTTAAAAAAGCACCTGATCATGTAGAGGTACTTTTAGAATTAGACGAAAGTTCCTATGAGGGGGGCAATATGGGGAGAAATCATCCTTTTTCGTGGGCACATGAATACGATGGAGGCCGTGCATTTTATACAGCTGGAGGGCACACCAAAGAGTCTTATCAAGAAGATGCTTTTTTAAAGCACTTAAAAGGTGGAATAGAATATGCCATTGGTAAAAATCAACTCAATTATGCTTTCGCAAAATCTGAATATCCTCCTGAAGAAAATCGTTTTGTAAAAACGACCTTATTGGATAACCTTAATGAGCCCATGGAATTGGCCATCACAGCTGATGGAATGGTACTTTTAGTGGAGAGAAAAGGACGGGTCCGTTCTTATGATCCTTCCAGTGGGCATGTAGCAACGGTTGCTATGATAGATGTGCATAGTGGTGAAGAAGACGGACTTATGGGGATTGCAGTGGATCCCAATTATGAAGAAAATCAATGGGTTTATATGTATTATGCACCTGCAGCTGGCCATGATAGGAATGTACTAGCTCGCTTTATATTTGATGGCGAAACAATCAATTTGGATTCGAAAATTGAAATACTAGAGGTACCTACGAATCGTCCTACCTGCTGTCACTCAGGCGGTTCTTTAGCATTTGGGCCAGATGGCTCTTTATACATTTCAACTGGCGATAATACCAACCCTTTCGAATCTGATGGCTTTTCTCCTAGTGATGAGCGCAAAGACAGAGCTTATTTTGACGCTCAACGCTCCGCTGCCAATACGAATGATTTACGCGGTAAGGTCCTCCGTATTTTGCCGCAGGCAGATGGTAGTTATACCATTCCAGAAGGTAATTTATTTGCTCCTGGTACACCGAATACACGCCCTGAAATATTTGTCATGGGCTGCCGTAATCCATTCCGTATTTCCATCGATCAAAAAAAAGGATGGTTATATTGGGGCGATGTAGGTCCTGATTCTGGTGTTACAAAAGAAGAACGTGGGCCTAAAGGATATGATGAAATCAATCAAGCGAAAACAGCTGGCTTTTATGGTTGGCCTTACTTCCGTGGAAATCTAACTCCTTACCGCGACTTTAACTTTGAAGCAAAGGTCTCTGGACCGCACTTTGATGTCAATCACCCCACAAATGATTCGCCTAATAATACGGGCCTTCAGCAACTTCCGGATCCAACCGCTGCCCTAATCTGGTATTCTTATGATGAGTCTATTGAGTTTCCTTGGACGGGTATAGGGGGCAAAAATCCGATGGCTGGCCCTATTTATTATAGCGATCAGTATCAAGGTAAATATAAGTTTCCAGAATATTTTGATAATAAATTAATCATCTATGAGTGGATGCGTCATTGGATTTATATCATTGAAATGGATTCAACCGGTGCTTATCAAAGAGCAGTACCTTTTATGGAAAATACTACTTTCTCTAGGCCAATGGATATGGCTTTCGCACCTGATGGTACGCTTTACACTCTAGAGTATGGAAATAGATGGTTTGCCAAAAATCCAGAAGCACAGCTCGCACGAATTAAATACGTGCGGGGTAATCGTCCGCCCTCAGCTAAAATTGAAGCTTCTGCTTATAGTGGCAGTGCACCTCTCCAAGTCCGTTTTGATGCCCAATCATCCACTGATCCAGACAATGACGCTTTGAA
>JAKVCU010000115.1:0-1465 GCA_022448955.1 Saprospiraceae bacterium | reverse complement strand
AGTATGAATGGAAGGTAAATGGTAAGGATTTGGGTACAAGTGCTTCTGCAAGCCATACCTTTAATTTTCCAGGAGTGTATGAGGTAAGTTTGAGCGTGACCGATGAACAAGGTCTGTCTGAGCTTACGCAAACGAGTATTCAGGTAGGTAATGCACCTCCAGAAGTAGCCATTACCATTGAAGGAAATACTTCTTTTTATTGGGAAGATACCCCATTAAGATATATCGTTGATGTCAATGATAAAGAAGATGGCCAACTCTATGAAGGCATCAAGGCAGAACGTGTACAATTTCAAATTGAACCGATTTATGGGCAAGATTTGATGCAGGCACAAATGGGCCATCAAACAGCCGATAATTTGAGTGGATTGGCAAGAGGGGAGCAATTGATTAGCGCTTCTGATTGTAAAAATTGCCATGCTATCAACAAACAAATCAATGGACCTAGTTATATGGATATTGCCCAGCGATATAAGGATGATTCACAAACAGTAAAAATACTGGCTAATAAAGTGATTCAAGGTGGTGGTGGCAATTGGGGCGAGAAAGCCATGGCAGCCCATCCTCAGTTGACTGAAAAAGAAGCAGAAGCTATGATTACTTATATCCTTTCTGTGAATGATGCGCCAACTGCTATTGAAGGCTTACCGCTAGACGGTATATACTGGGCAAAAACAGATCCTCAAAAGAAACGCAAACCACAATATGTACTTTCTGCTCGCTTTACTGATAGTGGCAATGGCCCTATCGAATCGATCAGCTCAAGTGCTCAGCATATTTTATTGTATCCCCAAGTAGAAGTCGATCGCTCCGCTAATTTGCCTGAAAAGGCTAGAAAGGAAAATAGAGAAGATGGCCGATTTGTACTTTTAGAAGAAGGGCAAGAAATGGACCTAGGAGCAGTAGACGCCACCATGGTTCAAGAGCTTAAAATCCGATTGTGGAGTGAAACATCTGCTAAGCTGAGTTTGGAATGGGGCGAAATGCAAAAGGAAATAGCCGTGGAAAGTAATGACGTAATTCAAGAGTTAAGCCTAGCCATTGATCCCATGGAAGGCAAGATGCCTTTAACCATTAAAGTTCAAGATGCCGCATCAAGTGTTTGGTTCGATTGGATACGATTTGAAAAACAAAATTCTTCTTTGCTTTCGCAAAATATAAGGTAATGGAGTTATCCTATAGTACAGACTCCAGTATCTATATGCCTGATCAAATGCAAACTGCTGAGGAAAGGAAGATGAAACGAGCATGATCTTTATTAATTATCCGCCTTAGGTGGACACGCAAGGGAATGATTAAAAAAGATTATGCGGGCCTGTCGGCCGCAGGCGGAAGCAAAGCGGTTCCATAAGTGCAGAAGATTTTTTGCAAAATGGCGAAGCTGCAAAAAATCTTTAAACACATGAATCATTAAATAGTATTTGATATTAGGCTGCAACCCCAAAATCCTAAACAAGCTTTAAAA
>JAKVCU010000114.1 GCA_022448955.1 Saprospiraceae bacterium | reverse complement strand
CCCTTCGAAAATTATAAGTAACTGACGATAGGAAAGTTACGCATGGTTTTTGAAGGGACGCTAAAACCTGTCTGCCTCTGGCTGAATTTTATTATACCAATTTCAGCCAGAGGCTGACAGGTTCTAGCCTAACTATTTAGTTATAGCGTATTATTTTATTTCTGAGAAGTCATTTAATTTTAAATGACTTCTTTTATTGTTTAATAATCTCGACTTTAGCCATTAGCAATAGCGAAGTCAGCTCAACTTATTGTAATAAAAAAGAGAACCAATTAGAAACACATAAATTTGTATCGACTAAAATTCAATTTTATGTTTAAGTATCCGCCTGAGTTCTCACAGATAACTTCGGTATTTTCTTCGTTATTTTCAAAAAAGGTCTTTGAAGGTGCTGGTCAATTATTGCAAGGAGCCATTTTAACATCTGGCAATCGAATAGTATTTGGTGTACTCAGAACACTTGGTTTAAATGAAATCCTTTAGCTTGTTCTCTTGAATTAGTAAGGTTATTCATTCATAACTAGTTCAAGCTTGGTATTAAGAATCGATGAAGCGATAAAACGTCCCTGGGGGCCAAAAATGAAAGCAAGAGATATTTATCACAATGCGGTTTGATCTACAAAGAAACACTTAGTGAGATGTAGTGGATTGCGCTGGATTTGCGTAATGCTTCTTACTTCAATACCATGGGCGAATAGGATTTGGAGATGAAGCCTGTTGAAATTGTTCGCCATTTTGTTAAACGATGGTAAGTCGAAGTAAGCTTTGAAGAAGTCCTAGCTCATCTTAGAGTAGAAACTCAGAGACAATCGCCTGACTTAGCTATCCTAAGGTCGACATCAACTTTAATGGCTCTGTTTAGCGCGCTTACTTTGTGGGTTAACGAACTTTTTCACATGCAAAAATTGACCATATTTCAAACGACTTGGTATAAAAAAACATATCCGACTTTTTCGGATGCTATAGCCTCTGTACGTTACCGGATATGGCGGTATCAGTTTTTTACAGTCACCAAAAAGGCACAACTGTAAATTAATTAGTAAAACATTTATTCGAGCATTTAGCTTTTACGGCTGCTAGAGCTACTTAAAATGGCTAGAGCCAAGTAAAATGAGAGAATTTTAAACAACTCCTATTATAGGATTTATACTTTGCACAAAAAAGGCAACCTCAATTTAATTGAGGTTGCCTGGTCAGATTGTAAATACAAACACAAAAATCACAGAGAAAATGGAAAAACATAATACTAATTAAATCAAAAGAATCAGCTCATTTTTCCTCTAGGAGGAAGTTTTACGGCCTTAATGTAAATCAGCTATTAAGAATTCCAATCCTAACAATAACTTTTATTGTCAGGATTGGAAATTAAAGGGTAATTTTTTATTTTTACATGGGATGCACGACAAACTACTTCTATACCCTTTAAACTAATGAATTTTAGCTCCTAAATTTTCCTGTCCTATTCTTCACCACACTTTGCCAAAAATTATCTGTTTTCACAAATTCATCTTTAAAACTTGAACAGTCGTTTTATGGATTATAAACAGAGACTTAGCTTTTCTTCCGTTTTAGTGGTTGATGATGATCCTGTATATCGGAGAGTCCTTGAATTTGTTTTACAAAAAATTGGATGCAGAAACTTCAAATTAGCCAAATCCTATGAAGAAGGGATTGAATTATTCCAACAATCTGTCTTTGATATATGCCTATTGGATATTGAATTAGGGGATGACCAAGCGTCTGGCATTAATCTGGCAGAACAGATAAGATCCATGAATAAAATTATACCAATTATTTTTATGACCTCTCATTTTGATCTTGACTATTATTTTTCTTGTAGACACACAAAACCAATATCTTTTATTGATAAAAAGATTTCATTAATAAAATTCACTCAAGCTATTGAACTTGGACTGAATAGGTCTACTAGTCCCCCAAGAATCAAAAAAAACAATTATTTAAGTAGAGCTGCTACGAAGCATGATGATCGAAAAGTATATCTAAACACAGGAGAATACCTTGAATCATTCAGAATAAAGGATATTGTCTATTTTTTTAATAAAAATCAAAAAACATATGTTCGTGTAAGGAATAGAAATATTCAGTTAGCGGTTAGCTTAAAAACTATTGAGCAAAAAGGCCTACCTTTCTTTATTAGAATACATAAATCATATATTGTAAATTTTAATTATATCGACAGTATTCTTAAAAACGATAATAAAATTAGGATAAAAGAAGAGTCCTTGCCAATTGGTAACTCCTTTAGAGAGGGGTTTTTCGAACGCATCAATCCGATAAAATAGTCTAAAGGATTATTGAAAAACTTGTACCTTGAACTAAAATATTCATTAGTTTGCTTAATTATCAATCACTCATATTTGCCAGTAAAATCAATTTATTTAAAAACAGTACTAGCTGTTTAGAATATCCGAAAGCTCGCTGGGAAAACATTCATTTTTATAATTAAATATAAGCAGATTTGTGGGTTTCTTAGTCTGCTTAATAAGCCGTTAAATGATTTTTATCCTTTTAAATGAATACTTAAATTGAATTTTAGCCTACTTGTCAAGCTGCTCTTTTTAATGGATAATAATATAACTAATTTTATAAATGAAACAAATAGGACTGCTTACAAATGATAATGATTTCGAATACACCTTCAGGTCAGCAATGGTTCATCTTGATTATGTAGAATTGTCCATATTTAGAGAAATTGATATTCTTTTGGAAGGATCCTTATTAGATGTTTTAGTAATTGATTGTGACGTTGAAATAGAGGACGAGATAAAGGAATGCACAGAACAATTAAGAAGTAGGTTCTCTAAAATTATTCTTTTCAGTGAGGATTATAATATTCATCAGTTTTCAAAAATGAAATCGATCTATCCAATTGGTTATCTTGAAAAACAGACAAATCAACTACAAATTATTCAAGCTGTTGATTTGGCTCTATGGGAAAAAAAAATAACCAATGAACACCCCGATTATTATTTTAACGAAATTCAAGAAAAAATTTTTGTCAAGGTTGGAAGTGCATATAAAACACTATTAATAGAAGAAGTTAAATATATTTTCTCTAAAGAAAAGATGAATTACTTAAAAACAAATAATAGAGAATATCCTACTAGCGAATTGATTAAAAATCTGTCTGTAGATTTGTTTCCATACTTTATCAGAGTCCACAGATCATATCTGGTGAATGCCAACTTAATCGAAAAAATAAATCTAAAAGAAGACTACTTAGAGATAGCTGATACTCATATCCCCATTGGAAAAACATACAAGAAAAATATATTTGAAAATCTAAATATTGTTAAATGATGGTAATATGCATTATTGTTTTATTACAAACATCATTCTGTTCCCCGAATACTTTTAGGAAGCCTTGTGGCTTCCTTTTTTATTGGTGATTATTCAAAGAAATTAAAACTAATTTGAGGTCTATTAACCAAAGCAATAGCTCTTTCAAACATCATATGTTCTTTTGAGTCCTAATATTCAATAGATGTCTAGAAAAATCTCCTTCTGGTACTGAAATAATCTTTTCTATGAGAATTTGAAATGCGAACAAGTGTTCGTATTTTGGCCTTTAGTTTAGTTTTGATCCATATAGATGCAAAGCATCTACAAATAAATCATCTTAGGTTATGTCAGACGATAAAAGGCAGTTAGGTAGCGTGGAAACCAAAGTGGAGCATCAAATCGCATACATTACTTTTTACCATCCTTCTCATAATTCTTTACCGGGCAGGCTTTTGGCTGAGTTGACTGCATCTATCGATACTGCGGGGCAAAATGATGAAGTAAAGGTGGTGGTGATACAAAGTGCGGGAGATCGTACATTTTGTGCGGGAGCCAGCTTTGATGAACTAATTTCTATCAAGGATTTTGAATCTGGGAAGCAATTCTTTTTAGGTTTTGCCAATGTAATTAATGCTATTCGTAAATGTCCAAAATTTGTAATTGGTAGAGTGCAAGGAAAAGCGGTTGGTGGTGGAGTAGGCTTATGCGGCGCAGTTGATTATTGTGTGGCAACAAAGTGGGCATCTGTTAAATTAAGTGAGTTAGCTATTGGCATCGGTCCATTTGTGGTAGGTCCTGCGGTAGAAAAGAAGATTGGATCATCTGCAATGACTCAATTAGCAATCAATGCTACGGAATGGAAGTCTGCTCAATGGGCATTACAAAAAGGCCTATTTACGGAAGTGTATGATAGCATAGAAGAAGTAGATGAGCACATACAAATACTAGCTCAAAAACTATCTAATTCTAATCCGGAAGCCATGCGATTATTGAAGAAAGTATTCTGGGAAAATTGTGATCATTGGGATCAATTATTGGATGAAAGAGCAGCCATGAGTGGCAAGTTGGTTTTATCTGATTTTACAGTAGCTGCTATTGAGAAGTTTAAAACTAAGGCATAAATATTGAGTCTGTCTTTATCTACACGCAGAGTTATGAGATATAATATTACTCTGCATGTAGATGATATGAAACCTTAGATGTGAATTAGGCTTTTGCTTTCTTCCTGGTCATAGAATCGCACTATAGAAAATAGGTAATTCAAATGCAGCTAACCAACACTGTCTAGTAAATCCTGCTGCCAAGATAACCAACATCATTAAGTAGTAACGTAATAAAAGAGTGCTAAGACGCAATTCAAACACTTTCATATCTTTAAGTATTTTTATTGAACTCGACTAACAACATTAGGTTGATTTGCTCGGTCGAGCAAGTTAAAATGCTAAAGTGGAGCTTAGGATTCACAAGGAGTATTTATTCTCCTTTTATTAACTTAAAGTTAGCATGGATGAACCTGCATATTGTTGATCAAGTACAATCTCATATATGACTTTTATCAACAATTATTCTCTTCGTTTTATATTTGGAAGAAGTATCAGGCAACCCAATAACTATAAATTAAAAGATGATGCGATACATCGGTCTATTGTTGATTTCCTTATTTTTGAGCTGTGAACGAGCAGTTGAAACAGTTCCTATTATTCAAGAAAAGCCTTCCGAACCAAATATTGAAATTGTTCCTAATCGATATAATGCAGCTTTCCTGATTATGGATGGTGTTTATAATACAGAGTTGACAGCACCTTTTGACATTTTTCAGCATACGATTTATAGAGATAGTATCAAACCGATGAACGTCTTTATGGTCGCGAACACCCATAATCCTATTCGTTCTTTTGAGGGGATTCGTTTGCTACCGGATTTTAATTATTTGACTGATTCTTTACCACCTATTGATATCTTAATAGTGCCTAGTGCGGAGCATCATTTGGATACAGATTTGGAGGATGAAGCAATGATCGCTTTTGTAAAAAAAGTAGCAGAGAATGCACAATTTGTTACCTCTCACTGTGATGGTGCTTTTGTTTTGGCGAAAGCCGGATTGTTAGAAAATGTGGTATGTACTACCTTTCCCAGTGATATCGGAAAGATGCGTGAAATGTTTCCTGCTTTAGATGTTAGAGAAGATTTATTGTTTGTACATGATGGGAAGTATATTACCTCAGCAGGTGGAGCCAAGTCATTTGAAGCGGCTTTATATCTATGCGAGCATCTGTATGGTGCTGAAGTAGCAAGGCGTTTAGCAAAAGGTTTAGTGATTGATTGGAAGTTAGAGGAGGTTCCTCACTTGGTGGTTAAATCTGAATAATTCGTTGAACATTGGTACGTATCTCGGGTACCACATCTGTTTCGAACCATTCATTTTTTTTGCGCCACCTAATATTGATAGGAGAGGGGTGAGGAAGTGGAAGGCATTCAGGAAGATATTCTTCGAATGTCCTAACGGTCTCTGTTAGATTCTTTTTTCGGCTCTTGCCTAAATAGTACTTTTGGGCATATTGACCAATAATAAGTTTAAGCTCAATATTAGGAAGCATGTTCATTAAAGTATCATGCCATTGTGGAGCACACTCTTTGCGTGGCGGTAAATCACCTGATTTGCCTTTACCGGGGTAGCAAAAACCCATTGGAATAATTGCAAAGTGAGGTGTATCGTAGAAAGTAGATTTATCGACACCCAGCCAACTTCTTAGGCGATCACCACTTTGATCCGCCCAAGCAATACCGCTTAGATGAACAACCCTACCGGGTGCTTGGCTGATAATAGCAATCTTAGCTTCAGGATGGACTCTAAAAATAGGTCGTGGCCCCAAAGGAAGGTGTTCTGCACAGATCGTACAGTTTCTAATTTCTTCAAACTGCTTATCCATGAGCTTGACTTTCGTAAGCATTTAACCCCCCGTCTAGATTAAAGACATTCTTAAAACCACTGTTGACCATTAAAGTACAGACACGAACACTTCTTCTTCCAGAGCGGCAATACACAAAGTATTCCCCATCAATATCCATTTGGTCAAGACGTTCTAAGAAATCATCTCCAAAATAATCCATGCTCTCCGCATTTGGTAAGTGGCTAGCATGATATTCTTCTACGGTTCGAACATCTAATAGCATAGCCTTTGGACGTTCCATTACAGCTTTATCAAATTGGTCTGCTTTGACATTATTGAGCTTACTTTTTAAAACATCCCATCTTCTCAATTGGCAAAAATCTTCGCTCATGATTTTATTGAAAATTAAGTGTGAATAAAGATTTTTGATATAAAAATTAAAAGAAATTATTGCTAATTCTTGTTTTTTTTAAAAAAAAACATCTAATTTTTTATCCTTTCAAAAGAATAAATCTATGAAAATGAAAGCTAATTTTATTTGTTGTTTTCTTCTATTCTTATTTTTGATTAGTTGTCAAAAAAGCGAACAGGAACCTAATCAAAACACCAATATAGAAATATTTTATAAAGGTCAATATTTTAATTTAGGTTCTGAAGCGGGAATTCAGGGGTTTGTGAAAAATGTATCAAAAAGAGGAGAAGTACAAATTGTTGAATCTTCTATTCTTGACATGGAAGATGATATTGGTACATTTAAAGCTTTTAAAGCAAAATATATGACGGGGCAGAAAATTGTCTCGATAGTAATTCCCTTAGATAATATTGATTCTAAAAAAGAAGCACGAAACGCTTCAAATTTATTGTATTTTTCGAATGAAGGATGTGTAATGGAATGCATTGCATCAATTGGATCTTCAGGCTGTGATCATATTATAAATCAAAGATGTAAGTTCCAAACTTGTAGTGGTTTATCAAAAGAGTGTGTAAGTTCTATAAAATTTAATAGCATAGAAAAATAGATGCTATAGGAAGCGTTGATTACAATTAATTAAATATCAACGCTTCCCTATTTAATTTCGGTTTGCTCTATATCAAATTCACCTCAGGAAGTTGAACTTTTGCCAAAGCTTGTTCGATATCGTGAATGAGATCTTCGAAATGCTCTACACCTATAGAGATTCTCACTAAATTAGGTGTGATGCCAATTCTAAGTTTTTCTTCTGCTTCGATGCCTGCATGCGTCATGCTTGCAGGATGCTGTGCCAATGATTCCGTGCTTCCAAGACTTACAGCTAGTTTTACGAGCTTTAAAGCATTTAGGAAGGCAAATGCTTCTTCTTCACCACCTTTAATCTTCACTGAAAGCATAGCACCAGGGCTTTTACATTGGCGCTGGTAAATATCGTATTGCTCTCCATCTTTTTCAGAAAGTAAACCGAGGTAGGAAATACTTTCCACTTTTGAATGATTCGCTAAGTATTGGGCTACTTTTTGGGCATTAGCAGCTTGTTTTTCCATACGTAACTTTAAAGTTTCTAAACTACGCATTAACAACCATCCTGTCCAAGGGCCAGCCATATTTCCAAGGAAGGTTCTTAATTTTTTTATTCTTGCAATCGCAGCAGAACTACCCAAGCAAGCACCTGCGATTACATCGCTATGCCCTCCGATATATTTAGTGGCAGAATATAAAATGAGGTCAGCTCCCAATTCTAGTGGATTTTGAAACAATGGGCCTAGATAGGTATTATCTACTGCTACATAAACCTTCTTTTCAGGTGTACTCCATTTTTGCGCAAGCAAAGACATGGCTTCTATGTCGATGAGCGTATTAGTAGGATTAGCAGGTGTCTCGATATAAATCATACCTATTTTGGAAGCAACTCCCGCTTTTTCTAATCTTTGTTCTAAATCCCTAGGATCTTCATCTGGGCAAAAACCAATGCTTTTTACACCAAACTTTGATAAAACTTCTTTAATAAAATGAGCAGTCCCTCCGTAAACAGGTTCGCTATATAAAAGATATTCACCAGGATTAAGAAATTCAAAAAGGGCAGTTGAAATAGCAGACATACCACTTTCAAATACGGCACAATCTTCTGCTTGATCCCATAAGCACAGACGATTTTCTAGAATCTCTAAATCTGGATTATTCAATCTACTGTAAATCAATCCAGGGTTTTCTTCTACGCCTGCTTCTCGCAATCCGTATGCTAGTTCGAAGTAGGCTTTGCCTTCTTCTGCACTATTAAAAACGAAAGTAGACGTCTGAAAGATAGGACATTTAATAGCTCCTTCAGACCATTGTGGCTGATACCCATAAGACATCATTAGACTTTCTGGCTTATACATATGATCTTTTTATTATAAAATTAGTGCTTTATAGAATAATTTGCTAGTGTTTTCTTTTAATAAAGAAAATAAAACTTAGTACCTTAGATTAGTCTTATTCTTTTTCTAAACATCCTACTAAAAGCCTATTAAAAAAGAAAATTAATCTAGCATGAAAGTATTGGATGCCATTGATTTACGGATATTAAAGCATTTGCAAAGCAATGCAAAGCTGACGAATAAGGAGATTGCTGCAGCTATAGGTATGACCACAACACCTGTTTTTGAACGAATCAAACGACTAGAAGAGCAGGGGTATATCCGTTCTTATGTAGCTATTCTGGACAAAGGAAAGTTAGGATTTGCTTTAGTCGCTTATTGTAATGTTTCCCTCAAGCAACATACGAGGTCTTATTTAGAAAATTTTGAAAAAGAAATCAAAGCTATTCCAGAGGTCGTTGAATGTTATCACATCGCTGGGATGTATGACTATTTGTTAAAGGTAACCGTCAAAGATATGGCCGCATATCAGGATTTTATAGTTAATCATCTAGCTAATTTGGAAAATATAGGTACAGTACAAAGCTCCTTTGTCATGAAAGAAATCAGTGAAAATACGGCCCTACCGCTATAAATTAGGGTAGGGGATGGTGGTTATTCAAAATTTGGAATAGATGAATTACTCAATTTTTTATAGCGGAAGGTCATAGAATCAATGGAGATTTCCTTTCTGTTTGCTTTAGCCCCATTCATTTTTTGCGGAAGCGCATCACTTAAATGCCAGCTTAAGATGGCGTATCCTCTTTCATCGCACAGACGAATACTTACTTCTTTGGGTTCTGCTATGCCCATATTGATTTGTGCTAGAAAGTCCCATGAAGCTTTATCTTTGGCGAGGCTACCGTCAATGAGTTCAACCGAACCGGAATAATCTTTACCCAATTCGAATACCTCTGAATACCTCTTGGGCCTTCCATGTCGGTACTCCATCCTTCTTTCTTCTGGATCTAATCCCTCTACTTTCGTAAAATACATGGATGGTATTCCATCAATTAAAACTTCAAATTTAAAATTTGGCATCGCCCAGACTCCTTGCTTTTTTTGCATGATTCAAATTTGATTTTGATCTGTAAAAAAGATGATGAAATAATTAGGATTATTTCACTCTGGGTATTTCTGAGCTTTGTTTAAGGATCTGCCTCAGTACATTGAACGGAACGGATTCAGAAAAATTGTGCTATCGTTCTAAGATTCGCGAATCTTAGAACGATAGCAGATAATTAATGGCCATCCGTTGTGTAGAGGCCAAGTAGCGGAACATCTATCGCGATAGAAAATAATATTCTAGATGCATTCGTTTGGACGGATGTGCCATCTATTTCTATCTTTCGAAGAAGCGGACCATATTGCCAACCTCCACCTATAGAGAAAGGTGAGTTGCCAATATTATAGTAAATAAAGGCACCAGGTGCAATAATATTTTGGAAGTTGAGTTCTGGCAAATTAGCACTATCTGAGTTTAGTCGAAATGCCGTTACTGCTCCTAAATCTAAAGCAGAAAGGAACAAGCTCCAAGAACCACTTGCATTAGGATGGAACTTTGTACTGAAGGATACACCTATAGGTGCAGTTAAACTAATACTATTTAAAGGGAAAAGCTTCCGCTCTTTTAGCACATCTAAATTTTCTCTTCCAAATGCCATGCCAAAATAACTATTGATACTAACATCATATATATTTTTCCTTTTGACCTGAGAGCTTCCAATTGGGGCGGATGCATTGGCAAAAGCTGTTTGAATATCTTCTGGAGACTGGGCTGTTGCCACATTCGAAATGAAGGTGCCGTATTTTAAGACCTTTCGTATGGTATTGGATTTGTCTTTACATATTTCGCGTGAAGCGGAATCCAATTCTTTGCCTAAGCTGCAATCTGGACCGATACTTTTAGCTACTACTTCAAATAAATTGACAAATGAAGCAATGGCTTGACCATACTCCTTTTGAGAAAGATTCTCAAATAGATGGACAGATAATTGAGAAATATCTGGTACATTACGTAAGGCATTATATTCCTCTGTTAATGACATCGCTCTTGGCGTAACTAAACTATCTTGCTCAGCATATTTTATCAAGAAAGGAGTGGTAATAACATTATTGACTAGCTGAACGGTAGTTTTTAAGAATGGGAAATAGTCCTTAAAGCTTAAAGGTTGTTTTAAGGACTTCTTTATCTGGATGCTATCTTTAGTAATATTCAAGTTGCCTAATGCAGCTACAACACTGGTAATAAGGCCTGCAATTCCATCGCTTGAAAGCTCCTTAGGTAAGTTTAAATCGGAAATCCTTTGATGAATTAGGCCAAGGTACATTTCCCGACTCAGTTCATTACTCATAATAAGATTAAACTCATCATTGGTAATCCATTTGCTTCCATCACTTGGATCTTCTTTGATACAATACATCAATTGAGAGGATAATTCCAATGCGGAGGCAAAGTTTTTGGCATTTTGTTGTGCATCTACATATTCTTTGCAGTACTTATTGTTTAGAGAATCGAGCTGGTTTTTAATATCTATGCTTCTCTTTACTGCATCATTTAATAAAACTTCTAATTGGTTTGGTTTTCTTATTTGGCGTAAGCTGACTTTGGTGAGTTGATTCAATAAAGGACTGTAGGTCTTATTGCTGGTATCTTCATATTTGTGATAAAGCTCTAACAATCGATTTTTAATAATTGATCGGATGTGATCTAGTGTTGTTTTTCTAGCTTCTAGTATATTAATAAGGCTATCAGGGCCGCTTTCAATATTTTGGTCCGTATAGTAAAAATCTTGCAGGGTACCTGCTAAATATTCTAATGCTTTTATATCATGGATACTTGCACCTGCATTCTTCCAAAAAGAGATATCTTCAAGAACGGCCATTCGAAGTGATTCTCTGCTATTATCCTGACGAATAATGGCCTCTTTTATTACACTTAAAGATTCTGTATCGAAGGATAGCAATAAAGCATCAAGTAATTTCTTACTCTGATTGATTTGACGATTGAGTTTTTGAAGGCTAATAGCTTTGTTGGGCTCTCCATTAAGACCTTCTACAAGGAATTTTGCCAATTCCAAACCACTTGCAATGAGTCGTATGGTATCTGGGTTTTGATCAAAGTATCTTTCGAAATTTTCTATTCTAGGATCCTTAAGTATATATTGATATGGGGGAGAACCACGTAGATAATCCGGCACAAGGGCAACGGTATCCCAACTTGCTCTAATTTGCGTATTATACAATTTATCTATTCGGAGCATACTGTTTTGATATAACTTCTGGACTGCCTCAATTTTTTCTGGATCACCACTAATTAATACGACTTCTCCAATTGCCTTACTGTATTCCTTTAATAAGTCAGACTGTTTAGTAAGAATCTGATCTTTTGCGTTAATGAGTATACGCTCCAATTGATCAATGGAATCGGTAAGTTTTTGCAGATCAGCTGTTTGGTATACTTTGGTGGCTAGTGCAATATTTCTAGACTTATTCAGCTCCTTTTCTCTTTCTTTGAATTTCTGGAAAGTAAGCGGTACGATAGTATCAATGGCCATTCCTCTATACACCAAATCGACCATGCTGTAAACAGTCAGTAGGTTGAATATATCAGAGTTGGTTTCTAAATCTTTATACTTATCGAGTGTTAGGAGTTTGGGTAGATTTAGGCCGAGGTTATCTAAGTCTGTTGTGAATGCACCTCTAGCAGAAATGAGAAGTGTTTTGTAGTTTGCTAGTTCAATATTTTCAAGGAATTCTTCTGTTCTTGGAAAAAGAATACCCAACTCTGGCACTTCTTTAAGTTTTTCCTCGAAGTTTTGCATAAATGCATAATTAAATTCTTCCTGAGCTCTGTCCGCTATAAAATCGGCTAGACCAGCAATAAGGCTAGTAGTGTAATCATAATTAGCAGAAAGGTTTTGATTAGTTTGGATGCTTGCTGATAGCGTTTGTAAGGCATCCGTATTGGTAACTTCAGGTTCTTGATAGTCCTGTACCACCTGTTGAATGCTTAAATAATCTTCAGCGGTCAAACTTGAGTCAACATAGAGTAAAGATAAGGCTTCTGCACTAGGATTGAGATTGATTTTTTCCGCTTCAGAATTAATGATCAAAACATCTTTAATAGATGCTGCTTTAGATCGACTCTTGAATATTATTGAATCAAGGTTGGGCCCAATAAATGGGTTTTGATTATAGACGTTTTTTGACCTATCGAAGTTGTAATGAACCTGTTTTGCTGGATTTGAATATTCATTGGCTGCTAAAATGCTATGGATTTTCCAGAAGTTATACTTTGTAAAACTTACAGTATCGCGACTGGTTTGGATCGTGCAATCCGCCGAGGTATTACTAATAGTCACACTACCATTAAATGGTACGTAGATTGGATTGGAGCGAAGTGTATCATACACCAATTGAATGAAGTAAGCTTGTAGATTTTGATTAATCAAAAAGTCTCCCTCTTTATCAATTACCAATGAATCTTTCGGAAATGCTTGTATAGATTTATAGACAGTTGGTAATGCTTCTTGCTTAGGCTTGATTTTTATGTTTTGGACCGTCTTACTAGAGATAATGATCTTGGGATACTTGTTTTCCAATGCATGAGCTAATTCTAGTGCTTCTGTGTAAACAGACTGTGCATTTAAGCCAATACTACCCGTAAAAAGTAAAAGGCTGTAAAGCACAAATTTTTTAAATATGTGCATAATCATAAGATTGGTTTGGGTTTTAAGTAGGTGTATTATTGTCGTTATCACTCGCTGGATCACCATTATCACTTACCTCTTCTCCATTAGTCTCTTCTATGCTGGTTTCAATCCCATTAAGAAAGGCTAGAATATTTTGTAAGTCTGTTAAGAAGGTAATGGAGGTTGATTTTTCGAATGCATTCAATAGTGTTTGAAAGCTAAATACTTGTGTACGTTTCATAATACAAGTATCTGTTTTTAACTTTTCTTGAATATCTTTCGATTTAGGCTGGATTTCTTGAAGAGTAGTTAGGACTGCTGCATTATCAGGAAATGGGGCAATGCTTAATAATTTGATATTCGATATTCTAAAGACATCATCAATCAAATCATACATTTCTTGATTAAATAGGGTCATTTCATTTGTTTTCTTGGTTAAAAAATGGTGTTTTCTGATTTGTAAATTAAACAATTTTAGATTAGAAAAAGAATAATTTTCTATACAATTACATATTAGGAAAGTCTAGATGTTGAGGATAGTTGCTAGTGTCTAATATAAATAATGAGACTATCAAAAGTAATGATAGCTTCATTGTTAATTTTACGAAGATATGCTTAACATATAAAGAAAGTAAAGCAGGAAGAATACGATTTAGTGAACTTACATTCGTTTTTAAACCTGCATCTGAGCAAGCGGTTTAGTTATCTGAGTTAGGATTAAAACAACCCTTTATACCTGTAAAAAGTTGAAGCTCATCTGTTGTTGGATCATGATAAATCTCCCAGTAGCTATTATTTGTTTCGCTTTGATTTTGGACAACAAGACCATAGTTATCATGCTCTATTTGAAGCGTCCCAAAAGGAAGTTTATTGGGTGCAGCGTCTCCTACACCGACATTCCCATTATCTGAAATGAAAATTCTAGTCTGCCCCTGTGTCATAAGATGGATAGGGTCACCATCTGCATTAAGTGTAGATGTTCCATCATCAAATGGAGCTGCATTACTGCCAGTATAAAATACAAATCTAAAGCCTGTAAAATCTGGATAAGTGCTGAAGTCGAGTGCTATGAGGTTATCTTCTATTTCAGTCTGAACAGTAAGTCTAGCATCTTCTCTGAATAAGTGAAATTCTGTTTGTGGGTCAGTTGCACCAACACTTACTGTTCCATCATTAAAATTTTCACCATAATCAGGACTATTAAGTTTAATTTCCAAATTATTGTGAGCTGTTCCATTGTCAACAATTAAACTTTATTGATTACACTTTTCTCGTTTTTCAGCTGTACTATTTGCCGAAATAGGCCTGGTAAATACGTTTCCTTGGAGCAAACGCAATAAAGATGGCTGGATACATCAGAAGTGTTATCAGGAAATTGGGCCCCTCAAAGGTAATGTCATCGATGATGCAGGAAGTATCTTCTGTTACCTTTTCTACGATATGGCGATGACGCCAGTACCGTAACGGGAAGGGTAAGGTATCTCCCTCATCTACAAAATAAGCCTGACGCTCATCCCATCCATCATCTGTAATCAGGCTAATCCAGTCAGCTTTTATTGGGCTTAAGAACCGGAGATGCACACGATCTCCTTTTTTGGAGCCGGAAAACTCCACAATTTCTGTCTTACCCTGTTTGGGTATCAATGCCTCAAAGAGGTCCCGGTCAAATCGGTCCATTACAGCTCTGTAATTCCCCTTTACGGTTGTTTTAATCTGCAGATTCATATCTTCATTTTGTCAGAGGTTCAACGTCGGCAGCTTTGCATTGTTTAAACCTTTATTTTCATCCGCTCCGGAAAAGAAAGTCGCACACCTGGTCCGTAGGGATCAGATGTGCGATATAATTGAAGCCGGATTATAAAGCAATGACTATGAATCTATACCTGATGCGAGGGGGTTTAGAGATTAAAGCCACTGATTATACAGTTATTTATTCAGCAAGGCCTCCAAGCGCTCCAGCCTCTGCTCTAACTTGTCAATCTTTTCTGCCTGTTCATCAAGTTCAGTCTTTTGCTGCTCAATCGTCTCTTGCTGCTCTTGGATAGCCTGAATAGCCAATACGCTAAATCCTGAATAGTTGAGAGAAAGCACGAAAAAGGCTCACCAGTGAACAAGGTCTAGCTCATCGCTCTAAACGTCCAGCGGATGTCGAAGCTGTATTTGGAAATATCAAACAGAACAAATAATTTACTCGATTTTATCTCAGAGGTCTGGACAAGGTACAGATCGAAGCAGGACTTGTAGCTCTAGCCCATAATCTAAAGAAAATGGCCAATTAAAAGGGGAAAAGGTCTCTTTTTTATCATTTTCAAGCTCACTCCTACTATTAAGGCTCACTCCAGAAATTGACACAACCATATATTAATAACTACTAGGCCCTATTTAAAATTAGAAAGAGGCTGTCTCTTTGCTTTTGAGACAGTCTCTTTTTATAAAACCGTAAGAAACCAATGGAATTACTTTCCTGTTCCCATCTGATAAATATCTTTTTCAGGCTTCAAGGGTCTTTTAAACCAAATGGGCCTTCTCAGTCCATTAGGGCCAGGGGCAGGTCTTGTTTTGGCTAACCACTCTTTATAGTTTTGGAAAGACTTCTCCGTATCTACGTAAATGTCGCCGTATTTGTCATTGGCACCAGCTTTTTCGATTTTTACTCTTTGATGCCAGCAATGCATACCGCTAATAGGGTCTGGATGGACGGCATGGGTAATATTTTGATGTACGCCCCCATCGCTCCAGAATATTCTAGCACTATCTGGATCATTACTCTTAAAGGGGCGAATACCTGAAACGGTAGACATTTTCCACCCTCCCTTTCCATTATTTTCTATAGCTACAGTATTCGTTGCCCAACGGTTTCCAATTTTATCTTGTGGACGGCGCCAGCGGCCAAGGTGATGTGAACAAGCAATCAAACCTGGCTTGATTCCTTCTGTCACCCAAACTTTGTCCACGAAATAACCAATGTCCGTATTGATTTTGACCAAATCACCTGTTTGCAGATTAAACTTCTTTGCTTCTCTTGGATGCATCCAAATTGGGTTACGATTGGAGATTTCGGTAAGCCATTTCGCATTTCCAGAACGGGAGTGAATAAGCGTTGGTAAACGGAAAGTAGGCACTAAGCAATATTCATCATTTTCTAATTGTAGTTCCTCTGGATGGATATGACTTTTGATATAAGTTGGGATGGCATATTCTGGCCATTTCCAATCGACCATCGTTTGGGAGTAGAATTCATTTTTTCTAGTTGGCGTTGGAAAACCGGTGTAGGCAACACCATCTATCATCACACCAATTTCTTTTCCATCTTTTCGAATGACTTGATCCTGGCCTATTTCAGAGTCTTTTAACTGCTCTTCGGATAGTTGATATTCGTGTTTTTCGTATTTATGCTTCTCTACTTCAAATGCGCCATATTTGCGCATGTAGTCTAGCTCCGATAGATTTTCTTTTTTTGCAGCATCTGTCAAACCTGGCGTATGTTCAAAAATATACTGATAGTATTCATCAATATTGATCTTTTCTCCTTCGCGATAAGGGGAAAGAAAATGCTCTCTAACTCCTAAGCTACCATCAGGGTCAATCCGCCAAGATAATTCGATCCAAAATTCATCTTCTTCCCAAACCTCACCGGGGTTGGTTTCATAAGTGAAGGTACTAGGCTTACCTGCTTTTCTTGCTGCTTCACGCAAAACAGGCTGACGAAATCCAATCCATGTTCCTGCATGTGTTGCATAACTATTTAAATCATGACGCTCTGCACTATGGCCCATTGGAAGGACATAGTCTGCATAATAAGCAGTTTCATTCCAAGTTGGCGTCATAGCAATATGCATGCCTATTTTATCATGATCGGTCAGCATCTCAATCCAAGAGAAGCCGTCTGGATAGGTCCAAACTGGATTAAAGACTCGAGTGAAGTAGACATCCATTTTTCCTCTATTTTCTTTCAGGAAATGAGGTAAAAGGAAACTCATCTCAAAGAATGACAATGGGTATTCATTCGGGAAGTGAAGTTCATTCCAGAACTTTTGTGCAGGTGGAACATCAAAAAACTTAGGTTTGAATTTATTCCAACTATTCGGAGAGGTACCTCCTTTTGTACCTACACTACCGGTAAGAACGGTTAAGAAATGCAAACAACGAGATACACACCATCCTCCAAGGTTGCCGCTAGCTGCGCTTCGCCAGTTATGGCTGGCAAATCGGCCTTTGGCTTTGCCTATTTCTCTGGCTACTTCAATGACGGTTTCTGCCTTGACGCCACTTTCTTTTTCTGCAAATTCAGGCGTATATTCTGCGTATTCTGCACGTATTTTATCAATGAAAACATCAAAGTCCAAAGTTGCCTCAGGATGCTTTGCCTTGAGGTAATCCTGCCAGTTTACCCATTTTTCCATGAATGCTCTATGGTATAAGCCTTCGTCTAAGATAATTTTGGCCATAGCCAAAAGAACAGCAGCTTCTGAGCCTGGATAAGTGGGCATCCAATAATCCGACATACTTGCTGTATTCGAAAGCCTGGGATCCATAGTTGCCAGTTTGGCGCCTTTCATTTTCGCTTCTATGATACGCTGAGCATGAGGGTTGAAGTAGTGACCACTCTCTAAGTGTGCAGAAATGAGAAGAATGAACTGCGAGTTGGCATGGTCTGGTGATGGTCTATCATATCCATACCAAAGATTATAACCAAAGCGTGCTCCAGAAGAGCAGATATTGGTATGGCTGTTATGTCCATCAATTCCCCAAGCTTGGAGTACGCGATTGGCATACCCTTCATGCCCTGGACGGCCTACGTGGTAGGCTATTTCATTATTTCTTTTTTCTTGCAGAGCTTTGCGAATGCGTGCTGCAATATCGTCTAATACTTCTTCCCAGCTTACTTGCTCCCATTTTCCAGCGCCTCTTTCACCTACTCGTTTTAAAGGATAGAGTATACGATCTGGATCTGTAATCTGATTGATGGTAGCAGGTCCTTTGGCACAGTTGCGACCTCTACTTCCTGGGTGGTAGGGATTACCTTCAAATTTTCGAATTTGCCAAGTTTCTTTATCGACATAGGCGGTTAGGCCACAAGCAGATTCACAATTAAAGCAGGTTGTCGGTACTATGCTATAGTGTTTCTTTTCTTTTTTGGGCCATGCTTTGGCTTCATATTCTACCCAGTCGTCCCACTTTTCTGGCGGTGGAAATTGCGCTAACTTCCCTTCTTCCATCAATGAAGGCTCCGCTGGGACTTCTTCTTGATGAAGGTTTGGAATGAGTCGGAGCGATTCTGCTATTCGTTCTATTATGGATGGTTTTTTCATCTTGATCACATTAATAGTCAACCGTTATAGCTTAATGGTTAGTGCTAACCGTTAAGCTATAGTAGTTAATTTTATTCTTAATTTATTTTTGATCTTAAATAATTTATATAGCCATTTAAGATTTTTATTGAGGTCTGTACTTGTCCTCTTAGTTTGCAATATTCTTCAGTAGAGCTGTAATTTTCATCTTTCAAAGTGATTAGATCGTCAACTAATTCATAAAGAGAGCCACGACTTATTCTACAGAACTGTATTTTTTCTTTAAAATGAAATCTTCCATATCTCTCTGCAATACTTCGAGTAGTTGATCTAGCTGCTCGTCTGATATTTGATACCAAGGCTTTTTTCTCTTTTGGAAGAGCTTTAATGATCTGTTTAAATCCTAAGCTAATTTCCTTACAGCTTTTCCAACAATCTAAATCTTCAAAGCTTCTAATATTTTTCATCAAACCTTTGATTGATCAGTAAGATGAAAGTCAGAAAGGTAACAGTGAGGAATAAAGATTTTGATTAAAACTAATTTACCATTACACCATTACACCATAACACTAGCTAAGAGCAATTCTCTGTGGCGCTTCTACCCAGATTTTTTCAGTAAAATAAATACCAATTAAAACCAGTACACTTGCAGCAATAATCATCATAGGATTGCCAGCTGCAAATAGAATGAATGCTAGAGGCAGAAGATTCCCAAGTACAATGGCACCTAGCCAAAAAGCCTGACGATAACGACCTTTGGTAATCATTTTCACCACATACTTGGCATCCTGTGTAGGGTGTGTCGTTGTCAATTCGATTAGAATAGTGAATAAATTAACACCTATTCCAATAGCCATGACTAGACCTAAGAAACTCAGCCAGTCAGCAGATTCAGGACTTACTAAAGATGCTATTGCTAATGCTGCACCGCCAGCCATAAAACTATGGACAAGCATATGAATTGCTAAAGTTGGACTTTGCCAGAAATCTCTACCTTTTGCTTGTGCAAATAAAAAAGCAGTATAAATAGCTGTAATGACTGCAATAATGCTTGTTCCCCACATAATAACTGGAACCATCGCATCAAAAGCAAACCATTTGGCGACAGCCCAAAGCGTGAGCAAACCTCCATACACAGTAATAGCATAACCACCTTTCACTAACCAAGAACCCCAATGTGGTCGAAGTAATACATATAAGAAACGGTCCGGACGATCTAAATCCATAATTAACAAAACGCCAGTAGCAGTTAGGAATGTTAAGCCTAGACCAATAGTCCACCACTCTGTACTGGATGAGAAGTCCGCAAGACCGCCCATCCATGCTAAGAAAAGGGTAAGAAAAACACCTGCAGAAATAGCCTTGGTTAATACATAAGCAGATACTTCCCAGCCCCATAATAAGCCTTTGTCAGGTGCATCATACACCCGTCTTGGTTTATTCATTAAGACATCAATAGACTTAGCTGCGCCTTTTTCTGAAAGCTCCTGACTACTGACAGCAGATTTATTAGTCTCTAATAATGCTTGAACAACATCACTATTACTGTAAGCCATTTTTTCGGCTGCTTTTGCAAAATGGCCAACCCCTAATGACTGCGAGCTCCAGAAATAATCATCTGCTTTATCTGTAGCGGTTGGATTAAGAGAAGCCTCATCACCATTGATATAGAATAGATTTGGATTGGTACCTTTCGCTGCTTTACGAACACTTACTTGTTCTCTACCTAATAATTGAGAAATTTCGGAAAGTGGGTTGTCCATATCTCCTGAGATGATGGCATGCTCAGGACAGATGTTAACACATGCAGGTTCTAGCCCAATATCAATTCGGTGTGCACAATAATTACACTTAGCAGCCGTATGATTCTCTGGATTAATGTACAATGCATCGTATGGGCAGGCTTGCATACACGATTTGCAACCAATACATCGATCATTATCAAAATCTACAATACCATCTTGGCGAACATAGAGGGCTTCTGTAGGGCATATCTCTACGCAGGGGGCGTCTGTGCAGTGATTGCAACGCATAACTGAAAATAGGCGTCTAGTATGAGGGAATTCTCCTTTTTCTACTTGTTTGACCCATGTTCGATTAACGCCAACAGGTACATCGTGTTCCGATTTGCAGGCAGTGGTACAGGCATGGCAGCCAATACACTTTCGGTTGTCAATAACAAATCCATATTTCATTAGTCTAGCTGTATTATGAAGTAGATAATTTTATAACTACACATAAATGTATGATAATCGCTTCATGTAAGCAAAGAACTAAAAATTTTCTTTGGAATAAAAAAGCAGAGCCCTAGGACTCTGCTTCTTAGATTTAACATATAAACCTATTTTATTTTAAAGTACTCGGACATACATAGTTTGAAGTAGGAATAGAGGATTGGGTAATGTCATCAAATGCTCCTTGTACGTTGATTAGACTTTTATAGCCCCGTGATTTTAAAATAGAGCTTGCCACTGTTGAGCGATAGCCACTTCTACAGTGCAGATAATAAAGTTTTTCTTTATGTATTGCACTCATATTGTCATTGATATAGTCAAGTGCAAAGTGCTGTGCGGTTTCGATATGCTCGCCAGACCATTCTCCTGGTTTTCTTACATCAAGAATATTGATACTTGAATCATTCGTGTAAGCTTTTTCTAAATCGTTTATATTAATGGTTTGGATTTGATCAACTTCGTATCCTGCATCTTTCCATGCATCAAAGCCTCCATCCAGATAGCCAATGGCATTGTCATAACCTACTCGAGCAAGCCTTTTAATGGTTTCTTCTTCTTTGCCTTCAGGGGCAATGATTAGAATCTCTTGCCTTAAGTCCGTGATGAGTGCACCAACCCAGGGCGCGAAGCTGCCATCAAGGCCAATGAAGATTGAATTAGGAATAAATCCTTTTACAAATGTTGTTTTATTTCTTACATCTAGTAATAGTGCGCCAGTTTCGTTAGCTACAGCTTCAAAAGCTCTTGGCGATAAAGCTCTTGCGCCTCTATTCATTACGATATCTATACTTTCGTAACCTGTTTTATTCATTTTTGCGTTTTTCGCAAAATACTGAGGAGGAGGAAGCAATCCATCTGTTACCTCTTGTACAAACTCTTCCTTGGTCATATCAGCTCTTAAAGCGTAGTTTGTTCTTTTCTGATTCCCTAAGGTATCCCAAGTTTCTTTACTCATATTTTTGCCACAAGCAGATCCTGCCCCATGTGCTGGATAGACAATTACATCATCAGGTAGGGGCATGATTTTATTACGTAAACTATCATATAGCCAAGCTGCTAAATCTTCCTTAGTCAGGGAAGCGGATTTTTGAGCTAAATCTGGACGACCTACATCTCCAATAAATAAGGTATCACCAGAGAAGATCGCATGTGCTTTATTGTTCTCGTCTAATAATAGATAGGTCGTACTTTCTGGTGTATGACCAGGTGTGTGAAGCACACGGAAAGTGAGTTTGCCTAGTTTGAATTCTTCATTATCTTTTGCTTCATACTTTTCGTATTCAGTAGAGGCATTAGGACCATAAACGATTTGTGCGCCAGATTTTTTGGCAAGATCTAAATGTCCTGATACAAAATCAGCGTGGAAGTGAGTTTCGAAAATATATTTTATAGCTGCACCATTTGCTTTCGCTTTCGCTAAATAAGGCGTTGTTTCCCTGAGCGGATCAATGATGGCTGCTTGACCTTCACTTTCAATGTAGTAGGCTCCTTGGGCAAGACAACCCGTATATATCTGTTCAATTATCATGAGTAAGCATATTTTGGGAAGCTAATCTATGAAAAAATGTTCATATATTAAAATGTCATTTTGATTAAAATAGTTTGTTAGTGAAATTTTTTTTTGAAAACATCATTCTTATGAAATATTTATCTGAAAAATATTGGTATTTACAAATAAAAATTGCTGTAACTTGTAATTAAGTTAGTGTATGTTTGAATTTTCTACTGCTTGAAAGCTAAAGCTTTGAGTTCCTCCTAAAATCATGCATCACTTTTCTATCGTCAGCAACTTACTATTTTTGAGCTGACGCTGTGCCTGCCGGCTGGCAGGGATTCATTATACAAGCCATTTTGACTAGCCGCTTATTTTATATATTGGTAGGAAAATTTATCGGTTATGGGTAGTTAAAGGTATTCTTTTGTAAAGGAGCAGTGATCAGAGGGAAGCAATCGGGTGATTTTAGGTGAAAAAATAGAGAAGAGGTAACTTGCCTGATCAAGTAGCTACCTCTTCTAATTTGGACTGTATGTAATTACTTAAATCTCTCTGTGTAACTTGCTCCTAACAAAGCAGGTTTCTGCTTTGTTTCCGACTATATCATACCGAAATATATCGGTATGAGCATGCGGACGGATAATCATCTGAGATAGCCTAAGCTCTTAAATCGGTTGTACGTAACACTTGGAGTGCTTTAGCAGCTTTCTCAGAAGGGGCGTAAAGTTTGGCTTCACCAAACATAGGATAGATAGCATCGACACGATGAAGAATATGGCTTTCGATTCCATTTTGACGTAGCACATGCTTCATCATCTTTGCTCTAGAATCCCCTTTTGTTGAATAAATCAATACCCAATCTTCTTTCATAAGCAAAATTTTACAACATGAGTAAGGCTTGTAATAGCCTTAGGGAAAATGACATCAGTTCAAATGCTACTCAAGAATGATTGACAGCAATCAATTTTAAGGACAGCATTTCAATTATCGATTTAATTGATGATGCGCATGATTACATGCAGGACACAATTGGGATAATTGAGGAGTAGTGTTCTGTTCTTACTTGAATGATTAGGCATCTCATAGATGTCAGTCAAATTGTTATTAGAATTTGTTTCAAACAAATTCTATAACATTAATTACATAGGAGCTTAGTGTGCTAAATTTATAGCGGTTAGTGTTGTTCTTTTTGCAGTGTACTTAAGTGCTGTAGATTTGCAGTTCGCACCAAATAAAGGGTTTTTCCTACCTTTTGATTTGGCACATATAGTGTTGCTTGCTGTATTGACCCTGTAAGCTCGTGTAAAAATAATTTTACACGTTTTTTTTCTAAAAGCTTTTTTATGATTAAAGACTCATTCTTAATGGAAGATAAAAGAACTGTTACCCAGTTTTTTTTCATTGGGTTGTATGTTTTAATTGGTTGGTTGGAGTAATTGTTAAGCAATATACATTTTTTTATCATGGCATGCACGATTTTTTCTTTTTTTTTATTTTTGACATTTAACGCACATTCTAATGAAACCCCTTAATAGGTGGTATTTTATTATAAATAACAATCATTAAACGCTTAACTTTCTAAACTCCAATCATTCATTTTGAACCATTGTGAAATGCAAGTATTAGAAACAATTAAATTAAGGTGAGTTACAGTTAGGCTAGAGTAAATAGAAGGGTATGAATATAGTATTTTCTAATAGCTTTTGGTAAGAGTAATTATTTCTGCCTTTTAGTGAAAAAGGATAGGCAATATACAGCTGACACCTTGTTTGAGACGGTATTAAGTAGTTAGGCTGGTAAATTGGTATAATAAATCCTTTTAGTCAGCTCAAAAATCGTGCGTAACTTTTCTATCGTCAGTTACTTACTATTTTTGAGCTGACGCTGTGCCTGCCGGCTGGCAGGAATTTATTATACAAGCCATTTTGACTAGCCGCTTAATTGTTATTGAGGAATTTATTCGATCATTTAGTGCAGAAAATTTTTTATAATCTATCTAAATATGGCATTGGCTATAAAATAAATTTTACCATTTACAAACCATGTATTGAGTACCAAATGCTTCTATTCCATAGCCATGGCTATATAACTCAAAAAGAGCTTAAATTTGTACGCTAGCCATTTTCTTCGATTAGCAACACGCCTTTTAAATAAGTTCGATAAAAAATAGCCTCCTGAATATATTTTATGTCAATTAATTTTTAAGAATATCACGGAAAGCAAATTATTTGGCATGCTTTTTATCGATGATCATAACTCAAAACAAAAATAAATACGTATTATTGCTTTATGCTTAAACTAATAAAAGATAAAGATTAAGACTTAATAGATATAAATATCCTTAAAAGCGCCGTTCATTTATCCATAAATATTGCCAACTGTCCGTGTCTTAATAAGTATAGAACAAAAAGTTATACTATACTTTTAAATGGTACAAAGCAAATTAAGCGTGAAGAACGACCCATTTAATAATTGGAAGTTATTAGAGGCATTGATGAATGTAGTGCCTATCGGAATGACCTATATTTCTCCTTCCTTGAGAGTTGAATATGCTAATCCTGCTATTAAGCAATATCATGGTTTTAATAGTGGGCTTGAATTAATTGGAAAAACACTAGATCAGATTTTTCCACCTCATGCTATGGATTTTATCTTGCCTATCTTTAATGCTACATTAAACGGAGAGACAGTTTCTTTTTTGGGTAGAGCAGATGAAAAAGGAGGGTTAGTGCTTAATGATGATAATTTTGCTAAGACTTATTATTTTCAAACAACCTATATTCCTCACTTAGCTGAGGATGATCAAGTGTTGGGCGTCATTATCATTATTGAAGAAATCACCTCTTTGAAACGTGCGGAATTAGAATTGACTGAGCAAAATGCCTATTTAGAACGCTTTGCACATATGTTAGCGCATGACTTAAAAGAGCCCGTGCGCACGGTAAAAACTTATGGTGATATACTAAGCAGTAAGTTAGTAGGTCGGATAAATCAGCAAGAAACTCGTTTCTTGAACTATATGGTAGATTCTTCTCAAAGGCTCTACAGCTTTATTGAGGGCTTAAGAACTTTCAACGCTATCGGATCCGATGAGTTGACTTATGGCGAAATCAATCTAAATACAATATTAGAAGGTGCGAAGGAAGATCTCCGTCTTCATATTCAAGAAAATTACGCAAAGATTGATGCGGAAGCTTTACCCATTGTGAGGGCTAACAGCGTATTAATGCACCAACTGTTTCAAAATTTGTTAAGTAATGCTATTAAATATAGTCGAGAAGAAGTAGCACCGCAGGTGCACTTTTCCTTTGAGGAGCAAGAAACTTACTACTTAATTGGTATCAAAGATAATGGTATTGGTATTAGGGAAGAGGATAAGGAAGTTATTTTTAACCTTTTCTCCCGTCTGAAAACAAATAAAGAAACTACTGGTACAGGATTAGGTCTGTCTCTTTGTAAAAAAATTGTAGAAAGCCACAAGGGCAAAATTTGGGTAGAATCGGAGGTCGGAAAAGGCTCAACATTTTATTTTACCTTACCTAAGTACACTGTGAATTAAATAATTTAGTATTTTTGATTTCAAAAGAGAGATCAAATGAAAAAGCAACACATTGAGTTATCGGAAGAGGACCGTACCTATTTAGTTGACTTACTGAGCAAAGGCCGTTTGAGTGTTCGCAAAGTAAAACGTGCTCAAGCCATGTTAGAGCTAGATCGAGGCAAAACCTATCAAGAGGTATCGAATCAGCTCAACAGTTCATATCCAACGGTATGTAACTGGGCTAAGAAGTATCGCTCAGAAGGTTTAACTTTTCTGGATGATAAGCCTCGACCAGGTCGACCTCCAGGTTTAAGCGGAGCAGATCGTGCCAAGATTACTGCATTAGCTTGTAGTGAAGCCCCCGAAGGATATGCAAGATGGTCGCTGCGGTTGCTAGCTGATAAACTAGTAGAGTTAGAAA
>JAKVCU010000113.1 GCA_022448955.1 Saprospiraceae bacterium | reverse complement strand
CGATTTTAGAAGGTACGTTAAAGCCTGTCAGCCTATGGCTGAAATTTATTATACCAATTTCAGCCATAGGCAGACAGGTTCTAGCCTAACTACTTAAGGCATTAACCTGTGTCGAACAGGTGTTTACTTTGAAAAAATTAATGGATCAATAGACTAGTCCATTCTATGTAGCGCATAGCAATAGATGTAGCCATACAATGACCCTCTTTGGATTTTTTACGATTAATTTGTGATGATTAAGGCGGATTGCCTAAGTTGTGTTATCTGCGAAAAAAGTGAGTCGAAATACTTAAAATTTAATGCTTCCGCTGAGAACTACATATTTGTGGGCATCATTTGAGTATTGATATGGATATCTAAAAAAATCTTTCATAATGGTTTCGGTTTTCTTTGTTTTAGCTTTCTTTCTAGTTTCTATCCTATATACGTTAAGATGATAGAAAAAATTCCCAAAACAGCTTTTTTCTTAAATGATGGATGTTTTTTTTAAAGAAAAAGACGTTTAATTATTTACTCAACCATCCTATCTCCTCAATGAGTCGCTCTTTTTACTAAATGAGTCTTTCAATGCGCTCTTTTGCTAGCTATCTTAGGTTTCAATAAGCGTAGAAATTTCTTAGCTTTGCTGGCAATTTTAAAACATCAATGGGTAAATTATGTCTGTATCCGTTCAACATCTTACGAAAGTATATGGTGCTCAAAAAGCAGTGGATGATATTAGCTTCGAAGCTAAAAAGGGGGAGGTACTTGGATTTTTAGGTCCGAATGGCGCTGGAAAAACGACTTCCATGAAAATAATTACCTGTTATATCCCTCAAACATCAGGTAAAGTAGAAGTCTGTGGTTTTGACGTAAGTAAACATCCAATGGAAGTTCGCGAAAGAATTGGATATTTGCCAGAACATAACCCTGTCTATAAAGAGATGTACGTTAAGGAATATCTTAATTTTATTGCTCGTATGCATAAGATTAAAGATATCAAAGGTAGAGTAGGAGAGATGATTGAAATGACTGGCTTGGAACGAGAGCAGCATAAGCATATTAGTTCTTTATCAAAGGGATATCGTCAAAGAGTTGGTTTGGCGCAAGCCATGATCCACGATCCGGAAGTCTTAATCCTAGATGAGCCAACCTCTGGTTTAGACCCAAATCAATTAGTAGAAATAAGAAGTTTAATCAAAAACCTTGGCAAGGAGAAGACTGTTATCTTTTCTACTCATATTATGCAAGAAGTACAAGCATTGTGTGATCGAGTAGTGATTATTAATAAAGGAGAAATGGTGGCGAATGACTCTATTGAGGTACTCAAGCGTAAGGTGGCAGGAGAGCAGATCATCACCATTGAGTTAAAAGAGAAGGTCAAGTCTTCACAATTGGCCAAGATTGATGGTATTTATCAAGTGAAGGCAATCTCAGATCATCGCTGGCAGTTGATCAGTCAGCAACAAGATGAAATCAGAGACAAAATCTTCCATTTCGCAGTAGATCAAAAATTGACTTTGCTTGAAATGCATAAGGAAGTATCTAGTGTAGAAGATATCTTCCAAAAGTTAACGAGACAATCAAATTAGATATATGTATTATGTCAAATCTTCTATTTTAGGACTTGTTTTGCTGTTTCTGACTTCCAATATTGGAGCACAGGCTAACGAACAAGCCCTAAGTATGAGTTATAAATTTAAAGATGGCATCTATCTTTCTTATGAAAGCTGGAAAAATGATACGCCTGATTATGAATGGGAAGAAGTAAACACAAGATTAGCTAGTAACCCAAAAACATTTATAGCTCAAGTAGAATATATTTATTTGAAAGAAAATAAAGAAGCTCTACTTATTGAAAAGGTTTGGGGAATATGCCTCGCAGGTGTGCCGTATATTCGCTTGAATGCATCCGAAACAGCTTATTCTGCAACTGCTTTTGCAGGCTTGAAAGCAAGAGGAAAGATCAATTATTTTTCCTACAGAAAAGAAATAGAAGAAAAGGTGGTCATTAAAGCTTATAACCCGCTTACGCGAAAACCATTCCGAAAAGGAGAAGTGCCTACCATAAAAGAAGTAGTGATAGAGAAAATGTTCTTATTTGATGATGGGAAGGTAGTTGATTTTAATTATGTCAATTTATTGCTGTGGATCGGAGATGATGCTCAGTTAAAAGAATCTGTCTTTGAATTGAGTCCACAAGAAATTGATGAGAAATTATACAAGTGTTTGTTGATTTACAATGATCGTAATAAGGTCAATATCCCTGTATCGTACTAAATAATCGCATGTATGTTAAGTATTTTTTGGAAAGAGGTTAATACGTTTTTTAGTTCACTCATAGGATACATTGTAATTGGGGTATTCTTGATACTTACTGGTTTACTAATGTTTGTATTTCCTAGTACTAGCTTGCTCAATTACCAGTATGCAACTTTAGATCAGCTCTTTGATATGGCTCCTAACATCTTTATGTTTCTGATTCCTGCCATAACGATGCGTTCTTTTGCGGAAGAACAACAGAATGGGACGATCGAACTTCTGGCAACTCGGCCTATTCATGATTTCTCAATCATATCAGGGAAGTATTTTGCAAACCTGCTTCTAGTGGTTTTTGCATTAATTCCTACCTTATTATACTATTATACGGTATATCAATTAGGAGAACCTATAGGGAATCTGGATACTGGAGCGATATTGGGGTCATATATAGGCTTATTTTTCCTGAGCGGTGTTTTTGTAGCTATTGGCATATTTGCTTCTTCAATAACTGATAACCAGATTACTTCCTTTATTTTGGCCACTTTTCTTTGCTTTGTGGTGCATTGGGGGTTTTACTTTTTCAGTAGTCTTCCTATTTTTTTTGGGAAGGTGGATGATGTCGTACAGATGATTGGTATTGATTATCACTATGCATCTATTAGTAGAGGGGTAATTGATTCTAGAGATGTCATTTATTTCTTGTCGTTGATTGGTGTTTTTTTGATGCTGACATTAGTCTCATTGGAAAGAAGGAAGTGGTAATTTGAACTTACGTTAAACTATTGATGAATGTCAAAAGATAAAAAAAGTAATAGGCGCTTTCAGTCCGTAATTCAGTTAGGACTATTTATAGGCATTATTTTATTTATAAATATCCTCGCTAATGTCAGGTTTGGTAATATGGCATTATATACCACTTTAGATTTGACGGAGGAGGGTCGATTTACATTAACAGAGGGGACTCGTAATCTTTTGCAAGACTTGGATGAAGTGGTATATGTCAATATATTACTGGAAGGTGATTTTCCAGCAGGGTTTAAGCGACTTCAGCGTTCTACCCAAGAGGTACTGGATGATTTTAGAGGGGAAAGTGGTTTGATTGAATACGCTTTTGAAGATCCTGCACAAGGAACTATTCAAGAAATTAATGATCGGCGTAAAAAACTAGCTGAGATAGGCGTCATTCCTGTACAGGTAAGTATTTATGATAAGCAGGAGGCTTCCAAAAAGGTCATCTATCCATTCGCTATCCTTTATTACAAAGGTCGTTCTATCTCAGTTAACCTTTTGGAAAATGAAACGCCAGGCGTTCCACCAGAAGTAACCCTCAACCAATCTATTGCGCTTTTGGAGTACAAAATGGCCAATGCCATCCAGAAATTACAACAAGACGTCAATAGGCCTATCATTATGTATACCTCTGGTCATGGTGAGTTAGGACAACCAGAGACAGCAGATTTGGACAGAACACTCAATGCCTTTTACAATCTTGGGCGACTAAACTTAGATAGTATCGTTAGTATTAGTGATGAAGTTAGTGCGCTTATTGTAGCCAAACCTAGAGGTTCCTTTACAGAAAAAGATAAGTTCAAAATTGATCAATATGTAATGAGAGGAGGAAAAGTGTTATGGATGATTGATCGTATGCGAGCAGATTTAGACAGCTTATTGGGGCGGAGGGAATATTTAGCGGTAGAATACTCAGAAGATAACTTCAACCTTGAAGATTTATTATTTAGATATGGCGTAAGAATGGAACCCAACTTGCTTTTGGATATGCGTAATTCAAAAATTGAGTTGGCTGTGGGTAAAGTAGGTAATTCTGCACAGTTTGAAAAGTTTGCTTATCCTTACCATCCCATACTTGTTCCCAAAAATGATCACCCTATAGTCAAAAGCTTAGGGCCAGTCAATGTATTTTATCCCAGTACCATTGATACTGCAGTAAGGACAAAAACAGCTGTTGATAAGACCGTCTTACTTGAAACTTCAGAATATACAAGGTATCAACTAACACCCGTGGCATTGGACTTTAATTTTTTGAGGTATCCTTTGGACCCCAAGAAATTTAATCAAAAGCCACAGCCAGTGGCTGTGTTAATGGAAGGTATATTTCCCTCTATGTATGAAAACCGAGTATCAGAAGAAATGCTATCTGGCCTAGAAGAATTAGGCGAGACTTTTAATACAAAGAGCGAACCAACCAGAATGATCGTCGTGAGTGACGGTGATTTGGCCAAGGATCCTATTGTACCTGGAAGACAGGAATATTTCCCGCTAGGGTATAACCGCTTCGAGAATTTCACCTTTGCTAATAAGGACTTTATAGTGAATGCTATTGAATATCTATTGGATGACAATGGCGTAATTGAAGCAAGAGCAAAGGAAGTGAAATTGAGGCTACTAGATGTAGTTAGGGCAGAAAAAGAACAAACTTATTGGCAGTTCTTTAATATAGGCCTACCACTTTTATTTCTTGGAATATTTGGAGCAGCCTACACTTTTTGGCGAAGACGTAAGTATGCTCAATAATCATTTAAATTAACATCCGACAATAAGAAAATATGAACAGGACAGTACTTTTATTAATGGTGTTTTTGATATTAGCAGGAGCGACTGCCATCTTTATGATGGGGAGTGATGATAAGAAATCAGGTAGTTCTACCTTAGGAGAAGATCGTAATTTTGCAGTACCTGCTGAAGAGATCCAAAAGATATTCATTGCGGATAGAGAAGGCTCTCGAACAACCTTAGTTAGACAAGGGGATGGCTGGATTTACAACGGTAAATATCCTGCTAAACCAAATGCTGTAGAGAATGTACTTGATGCAATCACGCGAGTGAGAGTAAGATATAAGCCAGCAGATGCTGCAGTTGATAATATGATTCGTTCTTTGGCAACAGAAGGAATAAAAGTAGAGATTTACGGAAAAGGGGATGAATTGATTAAGGCTTATTACGTAGGTGGTGCACCACCAGATGAAAGAGGAACTTATATGATTCTTGAAGGTGCAGAACAGCCCTACGTGGCTGAAATTCCAAGCTGGGAAGGCAATCTACGTTTTAGGTTTAGTATTACAGGTAAACACTGGAGAGATGAAACCATCTTTGATTATGATGTAGAAGACATCAAATCGGTAAGTGTCGAATACCCCAAGCAACGTAATAAATCGTTTGTTTTAGAAAGCAAAGGAGAGGATTTCTCAATCAAACCTTTTTATGAAATTACACCTGTGATTGAAAAAGAATTGAGTCAAGGATTAGCCGAATCGTTCCTGATTGGTTTTGATAACTTTATGGCAGAAGGTTTTGAAAATGATAATCCAGGGCGAGATTCTATTTCAAACTTGATTCCTTTCACCAAAATTACAGTTACACCTAAAAGTGGCACCCCAAAAACACTCAGTTTATTTCCGATTTACCCACAAAAATCAGGTATCGATAAAGAGACGGGGGAAGCCATGTATGAAAATATCCCTGTAGAGCGTTATTTTGCAGACTGCAGCAATGGAGATTTTTTCTTAGTGCAAAATAGAACGACTAAGCGATTCTTGTGGGCTTATGATGCATTCTTTGAATAGTCCAAACTATAAAGTCTTACTAAGATGAAGTATTCGAATTACCTTTTTGGAATGTTGATCATGATCACTCTTTCTGCTTATAGCTTTCGAGCAGAATGGGGGTTCTGGGGGCACCGTAAAATCAACCGCATGGCGGTTTTTACATTGCCTGCCGAAATGGCTGGCTTCTACAAAAAACATATCGAATACATCACTGAGCATGCCGTAGACCCTGACAAAAGGCGTTATGCTACTAGGCATGAAGCTGTGCGTCATTATATCGATATCGATCATTGGGGAACTTACCCGTACGATAATGTCCCTAGGGATTGGACTGCCGCATTGATGCAACATACCCAATTCGGAATCATTAATGGAAAAGGAGATACCTGTACTTATAAGTTGAGAACTGCTCTAGCTCCAAAGTTTCCGTCTGATAGCAAAGCGTTAGTCTTTAGATCCGTTGGATGTGCAAATCGTCATTCCATTACTGCCAAAGAATATAAAAAGTATTTTGTCGATAATATTCTACCACAATACTATGAAGATAAATGGCAAATGAGCTGTGAAGATTGGCAAAAGCTCACTCGCAAAGCTGTCGATTGTGAGACAGTCATAGTAGAGGAACATTTTTCTGAATACGGTATTGTACCTTATAATCTCGTTCATATGCAGGCTAGGTTGACGAAGGCATTTGAACGAAAAGATGTAGAGCGCATTCTGCGGCTTTCGGCCGAAATGGGGCATTATGTGGGGGATGCCCATGTACCTCTTCATACCACAACAAATTATAATGGACAATTAACCGATCAAGTAGGGATTCATGCCTTTTGGGAAAGTCGCTTACCAGAGTTATTTGCAGATGAAGATTACGATTTTTTTGTAGGTAGAGCAGAATATATTGAAGATCCTCAAACTTATTACTGGGATGTAGTTCTAGCCTCTCATATACTGGTAGATACGGTTTTAGCCATTGAAAAAGAATTGAGTGAAACTTTTCCAGAAGATCAACAGTTTTGTTTCGAAGAACGCCTGAATCGAACTATTCGCACCCAATGTAGAGAATATGCATTAGCTTATCATCAAAGAATGGATGGTATGGTAGAACGCAGAATGCGCGATGCTGTTCGATCAATAGGGAGTGCATGGTATACGGCATGGATTGATGCAGGCCAGCCAGATATGGGGGATTTTTATGTGAAAGATATTAAGGCATCTGAAGAAGATGAAGAAGTCAATAAGAAATATAAAGATGGCCGAATCATAGGCCGTAAACATGACGCTTTTTAATATAGAATTTGTTTGGAAGTTAATGGTCTGCATTGATAATATAATTAGTTTGGTATCTAGCTGCTTAAAACTATTATGATAGAAGAAGTGGCTTCCTTACGAGTAAGAGTAATCAATATTAGATTAAGCAATGGCGCAAATTGCGATTACTTTTATTTTGAAGAATGTGAGTAATTCTTACCCAATTCTTTAGAGCTAATCACCTTTTTTATACCTTTATGGCCATGGAAAAATGGTCTTCTCAACTAACATTAATCCTCAAGGGGATGGCAATGGGTATTGCCGAAGTAATTCCTGGTGTGTCAGGAGGAACAATTGCCTTTATTACAGGTATTTATGAACGCCTTATCAATACGATCAAAACGATCCTTGGGCCTGAAATTTTCAAAAGCTTACGCCATGATGGATTGCTTGGCGCATGGAAAAAAGCGGATGGTTTGTTTTTGACTATGCTATTGGGCGGAATGGTGCTAGGTATTGGTGTCGGTGTATTTGGGGTAACTCATCTATTGGAAAATTATCCGGAGTTACTCTGGGCATTTTTCTTTGGTTTGATTATTGCCTCTGCGCTTTATATTGGACGTCAAGTTACAAAATGGGGCGCTGTGGAGATTGCCATCTTAGTGCTTGGGGTTGCGGTAGCCTATTTTATTACGGTGGCTAGTCCTGCTCAAGGTAGTGAATCTTTAGTGATGGTTTTCATAGCTGGGACAATTGCTATTTCTGCTCTAATTTTACCGGGTATTTCTGGGAGTTTCATTCTTTTATTGATGGGAATGTATACCTTAATTATCCCGACAGTAAAGGATGCCTTAAAAACTTTTAATCCAGATAGTTTAGTGATTTTAGTAGTTTTTGCCTTAGGATGTTTATTGGGCCTAGCTACTTTTTCGCGTGTGCTTTCTTGGACATTTAAGAACTATCACAATCAAACCCTTGCCTTGCTTACTGGCTTTATGATTGGTTCTTTGAATAAAATCTGGCCTTGGCGTAATGTATTAGAGTACCGTACGAATAGCAAAGGAGAGGAAGTACCATTTATTGAAAAGAGTGTTTTACCTTCTGCCTATGACGGCGATCCTTATGTGCTAGGAGTAATCATCTTGATGCTTGTAGGCTTTGCAGCGGTCTTTGCTTTAGAGAAATTGGGTAATAAAGAGAATGCTTAAAGCGAAAAGAGGATGGAAAGGAAAGAAGAATTAAGGACTATACCTCATTTGTTAGGTCTGATAGGTTATCCACTATCGCACTCTTTTTCAAAGAAGTATTTTGCAGATAAGTTTGCAAAAGAAAATATCTCGGGTTACTTCTATGATTTATTTCCTCTAGAAGATATTTCTTTATTCAAAGAATTAGAAGCTCATTATCCTAATCTTAAAGGGATCAATGTAACGATTCCTTATAAAGAACAAGTTATTCCCTTTTTAGATGGTTTAGATGATTCTGCGAAAGCAGTAGGAGCAGTAAACACCATTAAATTTACTGATAAAGGATTGATTGGATACAATACAGATGTATATGGATTTGAAGTTTCTTTGCGTAACAAAATGGAGGAAAAAAGGATTAAAGCAAAAGCTGCTTTAGTACTTGGTACTGGTGGTGCTGCAAAAGCTAGTGCTGCAGTATTGAAGAAGATGGGGATAGCTATACAATTTGTTTCTAGAAGAGCTGAAAAGAATATGCTAAGGTATGAAATGCTCACGAAGCAAAATATTGAAGAAGTCGAAATAATTGTCAATACAACTCCCTTAGGGATGTCTCCAAATATAAACACCTGTCCAAATATTCCCTATTCCGCTTTAAGCGAAAAACATTTGTTATTTGATTTAGTTTATAATCCTGAAATTACCCTATTTTTGGAGCAGGGAAATGCTCAAGGTGCGGCAACGCTAAATGGACTAGAAATGCTGCATTTACAAGCTGAAAAAGCATGGAGCATTTGGCAAGAAAAGTAAAAGTCATTGTTTATTGTGGAGTTCTATGATTAAATGTTTTCAATTAGGTTTCAACCCTAAAACCAACAACCAAGAACCAACAACAAAAGACTAACTAAGTAAAACCACCAAGATGAAAGATTTAGGTAAACCCGTCAATAATAAGCGCGACAAAATAGAAAAGGCTGTAAATAAGGTGTTTGGTGATCAACAAATGCCTAAGATCGACTTTCAAAATACTGAAGTTGCTTTTGCGCATAAAAGTGATGAAGAGTTGAAGAAAATGGCTTGGCTATTTGGTATGATGAATAAGCCTTGGTTGGTGAATGTTGGATCTAAACTTGGTTTGGCTGCTATTAAATTGCGTTTGCCATTTGCAGAGGGGGTACTTAAACAAACTATCTTTCAGCAATTCTGTGGTGGAACAACTTTACTAGAAACACAAAAGACCATCGATAAACTCCACGAGTTTAATACCTTGACTATCCTTGATTATGGTGCAGAGGGTAAAGAGACAGAGGATGACTTTAATCAAACCATGAACGAAACAATGCGTGCTATTGAGTTTGCTGCACACAATGCTCCTGTTCCTGTGGTAAGCACAAAAGTAACTGGTATTGCACGATTTGAACTTTTAGAAGCTATCGGGAAAAGCAACGAAGCAGACTTTGAGCATAATGAAGAGTATCAAAATGTACTAAAAAGGATGGATACGATTTGTCACGTAGCAAGTCATCGAAATGTAGGTGTCTTTTTCGATGCGGAAGAAAGCTGGATTCAAGATGGTATTGATCATTTCGTTAATCGAATGATGGCGAGGTACAATAAAACCAAAGTAACTGTCTATAATACCTTCCAACTTTATCGCAAAGATCGATTACAGTATTTACTGAATTCTTATGAACGTGCAAAAAGTAATGGCTATTTGCTTGGCGCAAAATTAGTGCGAGGTGCTTACATGGAAAAAGAGAGAGCTCGCGCAGCACGAATAGGCTATCCAAGCCCTATTCATGATACCAAGGAAGCTACCGACCATTCTTATGATACAGCTGTTAAGTTTTGTGTGAAACACTACGAAACGATTGCTTCCTGTAATGCAACACATAACCTAAATAGCAATTTATTGCAAGCTCAGTTAATTGCAGAAATGGGCGTCGACAAAAATCATTCGCACCTTAACTTCTGCCAATTGTATGGCATGAGTGACAACCTTACTTTTAATTTAGCGAAAGCCGGCTATAATGTAGCTAAATACGTACCCTACGGTCCTGTTCGTGATGTGGTTCCTTATCTCATTCGAAGAGCACAAGAAAATACTTCTGTAACTGGAGAAGTAAGTAGAGAAAATGAATTGATCATAAAAGAACTAAAAAGAAGAAATTTGAAATAATATTATGAAATACAGCCAGTTAGTTTGATTTTTTAAATACCTTTGCATAGTGATCGGTGTACAACACTATTCATGATTCCTCCCCGATAATTTGAATTATCTCTAAATTTTTTCCAATAAGAATAGGGAAAGCAGCTTTTTCCTGATTCAGAGTTTCTATTTTAAGAGTGTTCCCCTTATACTTTGTTCAAAAAAGAATTAACACCTAGGTTTTTAGCTTTTGTTACAAGTACTTAATATGATGAACAAGAACTACGGACAGCTCTATTGTATTATTATCATCCTATTTCTGCCTTCCTTCAGTTTTTCTCAAGGGTCGGACTGTAATGGGCAGCCTTTTATTGTCGAAATTGCTGGTGATTCGACCGTTTGTATCGGTAGTAGTAATATCTTAGATGCAGGAGCTGGATATACTACTTATTTGTGGTCAAATGGAGCAACTAGCCAGACCATTTTAGTGGCTGAGGCAGGGCTGTTTTCGGTTACTGTTACCAATGATGAAAATTGCGAGACTAGTGACTCTATTCAAGTTCTTTTGCTTGAATTGCCAGCTTTTCAAATAAATGGGGATGCAACCCTTTGTCAAAATGAAGTGGATGTGCTTATTGCAAGTCCAGGTTTTTCAGATTATAATTGGTCTAATGGCTCAGATGCTCAAGTAATATCTATTTCTTCTCCTGAAACTTATTTTCTGACGGTTACAGATGTTAACGGATGCTCAGATGTAGATAGTGTCGAAGTCGTCTCTGGAGCTGCTGATGTTATGATATTGGGTGATACTATAAATTGTCAAATGGACTCTATTTTGCTTTCGCTAAATGATACCTTTGACAGTTATACTTGGTCAAATGGCGCAGATACGCCGCAAACCTGGGTGAGTAGTACCGCTAATTATAGCGTTACGGTTACGGCAGATAATGCCTGTGGAACTATAGATAGTATAGATATTATTATTTCTAATCCAATGGTAAATATCAATGGGGATACTACTCTTTGTGGAGGTGAGTTTACAACGCTTATTGGGAGTACAGGCTTTAGTACTTATGATTGGTCTACAGGCTCAACTAGCCAAGCTGTGGTAGTTGAACAAGTAGGTGCTTATTCTTTAACGGTAACGGATCACTTAGGTTGTGAAGCAGTAGATTCTGTAGAAGTAGTAGAAGAGGAAGCACCTTCTTTGTCTATTCTTGGAGGAGATACTTTTTGTGCTGAAGATTCCCTTCAACTATCTGTTGCTACTAATGGAATAAGCTATGTCTGGTCTACAGGTATAGCTGATTATCCAATCAGCATAAATACAGCAAGTGATTATAGTGTTACTGCTACATCCACTAATGGATGCGAAGCAGTGGCCCATATACAAGTACAAGAATTACCAGCTCCAGTACCTCAAATACAAGGCGATACTAGCTTTTGTATGGGAGAGATTGGACAACTATTCGTAAATGATCTTTTTGATGACTATGTATGGTCTAATAGTGACCAAAGTATTCAAACAGAAGTAAGTACAACTGATACTTATTTTGTGACTGTAACTGCTTCTAATGGTTGTACTGGTGTAGATAGTATTGATGTCGTGGTAAATGATCCACAAGTGGATATATCAGGAGAATTAGGTTTTTGTCCTGATAATTCTACTGTTTTAATCGCATCTTCTGGTTTTAATTCATATTTGTGGTCAAATGGTATTTCATCTCAGCTTATTGCTGCATCTGTAGAAGGTACTTATAGTGTGACTGTGACAGATAGTGATGGCTGTTTTGCAACAGATTCTGTTGAAGTTGCCGCTTTTGATGTTCCGGTAGCTATGATTAATGGAGATTCTACTTTTTGTACTGGAAACTCCATTGTTTTGGATGGAGGTAATGAGGCAACAACTTATGACTGGTCGGTTCTTGGTGAAATTGGACAAACAATTGATGTGAATACTCCAGGAACTTACTCCTTAACTGTTACCAATAGCTTTGGCTGCGAAGCATCAGATGATATTCTGATTATGGAGTACCCTAATCCAATACCTCAAATTGAAGGTATCCCTCTTATTTGTTCTAATAACCCAACGATACTTCAAGGAGAAGATGGGTTTGAAAGCTACGAATGGTCTGGAGGATCACTCACTCAAAGCTTGGATGTACAGCTTCCTGGTTGGTACACACTTACTGTAGTAGATTCAAACAATTGTCAAGGGCAGAATAGCCTCATGGTGGAGGTCGTCAATCAGGCTGCATTTATCGATATTAATGGATCATTAGATTTCTGTGAGGGAGAGACCACAACTTTATCCATCGATGACGTTTTTACTTCTTTTTTATGGTCCAATGGAGATACTACATCAAGTGTGACTATCACGGAAGCAGGCCCCCTCAGCGTTTCTGGAATTGATATCAATGGTTGTCCGAGTATAGATAGTGTCACGATTGTTCAAAATAATAATCCAGAGGTGCTTATTTCAGGAAGTCTAGATTATTGCGGTGGAGAGTTTACAACTTTGAGTACGACAGAAATCTATGCTTCTTACAATTGGTCAACTGGTGAAAATGATAATTTTATTGAAGTAAATCAGGAAGGTATTGTTAGTGTAGATGTTATAGATACCAATGGTTGCAGTGGTTCTGACATTGTATTCGTAAATGAGATACCTGCCCCCGATCCCTTCATTACAGGTGATTTGAGCCTTTGTCCTGATCAAGTGAGCCTTTTAACGGTAAACAGTGGATTTGAATCCTATAATTGGTCTACTGGCGATACCACAAGTATGATTCAAGTAAGTGATGGAGGAATTTATGGCGTTACAGTTACAGAAAATACAGGCTGTTTGGGATCTTATCTCATATTTGTATCACAAGTGCCTGGAGTTGATCTAACTGTTTCCGTCTCTGATACAAGCATTTGTGAAGGAGAAACTGTAGAATTATTAGCAGAAGGCGATTTTGTATTTGTAAACTGGTCAAATGCACCAAACTCAGCTATGACGATTGCCGATACAAGTGGAATGTATATTGTAGAAGCAGGTAACAATTTTGGTTGTACTGTATATGATACTGTTAGCGTTGATATCCAACCTTTACCAATGGTTGAAATACTGGGGGATTCAATTTTATGTTACGATGGAGAAAGTATACTGACTACTAATTTTGATCCTCAATCTTTCGACTATCAATGGTCACTAAATGGGGCAACAGCTGATAGCCTTCTGATCAATCAAGCTGGTAACTATGATTTAACTGTTACAGATGATATTGGTTGCTCGGGAGAAGCTAGTATAGAAATTATTCAAGCAGCAAACCCTATTGATTCTATCATAGGGCTTACAAATTTCTGTCCTGGACTATTCACAACTATCGCGGTCGAGGGTGATTTTGAAGAAGCTTTATGGTCTACTAATGATTCAACCACTGAACTCACCATAAGTACCGCAGGACTATATTCAGTTACCGTAACAGATACCTATGGTTGTAAAATTTCAGATAGTGTAGAAATCTCTACTTTTGAACCTCCTCAAGTATCTATTATAGGTGATGAAATACTGTGTGAAGGAACTACCAACATATTAAGATTGGAAGGTGATTTCGAACAATTTGTATGGAGTGATCAATCTGATGAAGATTCTCTAATAATTAACGCAGAAGGACTCTATTCCGTAGAAGCTATCAGTAACGAAGGTTGCCTCGGAACGGATAGTATTCAAGTAAGTTTACAATTGAATCCAACAGTTGAGCTGCAGGGAGATAGTTTGTTTTGCGAAAGTACCACAATGGCCTTAACAGCTAATTCTTCTAATCAGAGTGTTCAATATGATTGGTCCAATGGAAGTAATGATGTGGATAGCATCACCATCTCTCAAATAGGTAATTATTTTGTAACTGTTACAGATGAGTTTGGTTGTCGAGGATCAGATTCATTAAATATCAATTTTTATCCATCAGATTCATTAGATATTGAGGGGGTGACAGCTTTTTGTCCTGGAGATACAACAACATTAATAGCTACAGGATCATATCCCTTCATAGAATGGTCAACAGGTGAGGTAGAATCTAGTATAAATATCCTAGATCCAGGTAATTATGCAGTAACTGTTACAGATGAGTTTGGTTGTGTAAGGATGGAGTCTTTAGAACTTACTTGGCTGCCAGCGCCAAATGTCAGTATCACAGGCGATACTAGTTTCTGTGAAAACTCATTTGTACAATTAGAGGCACAAACGGATGGCGTTTTTGTAGAATGGAGTAATGGCACTACCGATACTCAACTCGCTGTAGAATTCCAAGGAGAGTATACCGCTTTTGCAATAAATGACGAAGGTTGTATAAATAGTTCTAGTATTCAAATTGCAGAAAATCCAACACCCAATATAGAATTTACCGGTACATTCGATTTTTGTGTAGGTGATTCTACTCAAATTGGTACACTTGTTTCTTACGCTTCTTATCAATGGTCAGATAACAGTATCGATAGTATTTTAGTTGCAGATGTTAATGGCTTGTATGAACTAACTGTCATAGATGAAAATGGATGTCAAGGAATCGACTCGATTTTCCTTACGGAAAATCCGCTACCTCAGATTGGGCTGAATGATACCATTTTATGTGCTTCAGAAGCACTTATTTTAGATGCAGGTGATGAATTTGCAGCCTATTTGTGGTCGGATAATTCTGAAAGTGCCTCCTTATCGGTAACAACAGCAGGTGAATACTCAGTGACGGTGACCGATGAAAATCATTGTACAAATTCAGTTGGAATAACGGTAAATGAATTTGATCCCCCCCAACCTCAGATCGAAGGTGTCTTCGAACTATGCATGGGGGATTCCATTATGCTGTCTGTGGTAGATACTTTTATAGATTATGAATGGTCTAATGCTTCCACTCAATCGGCTACAGAAGTGTATGATATTGGAGCGATAACCGTTATTGTTACGGATCAATATGGTTGCAAGGGAGCTGATACGGTTTTAATTAATGAATTACCTACACCAGTTTTTGAAATTTTGGGTGAATTTTCATTTTGTGAAGGAAGTTCTACCGTACTTTCTGCTACTTCTGGCTTTGAGAACTATGAATGGACAGGCGGTATTTTAGCAGATTCAATTGTGATAGAGGAAGAGGGGAATATAAGCTTAATCGTCACAAATGCAGAAGGTTGTACGGCAGAAGAAAATGTAGAAGTCGAGGTTTTAGCTTTACCAGTTCCTAATTTTCAAGTCGAGGAAATTATTGATTGTCAAGAAACTTCAACTTTTCTAGGTGATGAAAATCCCACCACAGAATGGACGTATAAATGGGAAGGGCCCGCTATCAATGATACTAATCAAAATGATCCTAATCCGGAAGTTGATCAATCAGGTACCTATAATGTGATAGTTACAGATATTAATACCACTTGTAGCTCTGAAGTAGTCACTATTGAGGTTCTTGCAGATACTATCACTCCAATATTTACATTCAACGTAGCTAGTTTAATCAATTGTTATGAACCTGAAATTCTAGCTACCTATTTACTTGATGATCAATCAATTTCGACGAATTCAAGTTGGGTAGATGCTTCAGGAAATCTTCTTCCTCAAGATGGGGATAACAAGCTTACTATCTCTAGTAGTGGCTGGTATTTTCTTACTGTTCAGAATAGTGATAACTTCTGTGAGTTTGTTGATAGTATCTTTATTGATGAAGATTTTGAACGACCAATCGTGGAAGCAGGGCCAGATGCTTTAATTAATTGTGATCATCCAGAGATTGATTTATCTGGAAGTAGCAGTACTACAAATGTTCCTCTTTCTTATGCTTGGTCAACGATCTCAGGAAATATTTTGAGCGGCGCAAATACCAATACACCTAGAATTAATGAAGAAGGAACTTACATCTTGAGACTCATGAACGAGGAGAATGGCTGTGTCAATTCTGATTCTGTCTTGGTCATAGGTGATTTTATTGAACCAACTGCTATTGCTGGAACAGATCAATTTATTTCTTGTTTGACTGGAGAGGCTGCTTTAGATGGAAGTAATTCAAGCCAAGGAGATGAATTTAGATATATTTGGACTAATAACTCGGGTTTTTTCTTGGATGATAATTTGACACCTACGGTATCAAATTTGGGCTTGTACTTCTTGGAGGTTATAGATTGGAGTAATGGATGTAGTGACATAGATTCTGTGCTGGTCATTAATGATCCTGAAGCAATTAACTCTATTGAAGTTAAAATAGATCATCCTGTGTGTTCAGGTGATAATGATGGACGTATCCGTGTAGAAAATATTGTTGGAGGTAGCCCCCCCTTCATTTATAGTCTTAATGGAGCTCATTATAGTACAGATAGGATCTTTTCTTCTTTACTACCAGGAAATTATGTAGTAAATGTAGAAGATGCTAGAGGATGTAGATCTTTTGACAATATAGAAATAATTGACGGTGACACCTTATCGGTTGAATTAGGATTAGATCAATCGATTCATTTTGGACAAAAAGCCATTTTAGAGCCAATTATTTCTCACTCTGGCTCAACTATTATTGATCAAATCTGGTCAAATTCTAATCAAGAAAGCTGTGATAATTGCTCAGTATGGGAAGTTCAACCTGATTTTACTACCCAATATTTTATTGAGTTAATCAATAAAAATGGTTGTGTAGCCGTAGATGATGTCTATGTTTTTGTTGATAGAAGAAAAAAAATGCATATTCCAAATGCATTTAGTCCAAACGGCGATGAGGTAAATGATCGTTTTACGTTATTTGGAGGAGAGAATGTCGTAAAAATCGAAACACTCCAAGTCTTTGATAGATGGGGGACACTAGTTTTTCAGAACAAAAACTTCTTACCAAATGATGAGATATTGGGATGGGATGGAAATTTTAAAGGACAGGCACTCAACACTGATGTATATATATATCAAGCTAGCGTTTTGTTTAGCGATGGAGAGATTCGGACTTTTAAGGGAGATGTGTTATTATTGAGATAAAAAAGGTAAAAATTACTCCAAAAAAAGAAAAATTTAAGTAGATAATAGTAGTATTTATTAATTTTACATTTAAAGTTTAATATAGAAAAAAACGATATTTTTCAACACTTTTACAAAGCCTAAATTGCTAAATAACCTCTCTGTTTGTATTGCTTAAAAGCCCATTTTATTGCACAAAACTTATTTTCATTATGAACGAAACACTACATAGCTATGCAACAGAGGAGGCTAATAATTGTAATTTTCTTATGCACTACTAGCACGATATTAATTGGTCAAGATAACGATTGCGCTACTACAAACATGGTAGCTTGCAATAACATTACCATGAGCCTTAATCCAAGTGGAACTGGTGTAGACGACTTTTACTCTCTCGAAAATGATAGTGGATGCTTGAATAGAGAATATTCCTCGACTTGGATCATTATTTCGTTTAACAACTTAATGCCTCCCGCTTCTCAATTAGAATTTACTATTTCCCCCAGTCCACTTGCAGATTTTGACTTCGCTGTCTATGGTCCAGATTATGATTGTTCGTCGTTAGGGGCTCCAATCATTTGTTCTTATGCGGATGGAAATACCGACACAGGTGCTGGAAATGGTGCCACCGATTATTCAGAGGGTGCAACTGGCGATGGCTTTGTAACACCAATTATTGTGAACCCTAATGAAACTTACATCTTACTTATTGATGATTTTGCAAATGATGGTGGATCAATTGATTTAAGCTGGGGCGGGTCTGCTGCTCCTTATATTCAATGCTGTCCATTAACTGCTAATGCTGGTCCCGATCTCATGGTTTGTGAAGGTGATCCTGCATTTATGCTTAACGGATCAGCCTTTGCAAATAATGGCGATGTAACTTATTCATGGTCAGCAACTAATGGTGGTATTTCTTTCCTTGATGACCCTAACTCGCCTACACCTATGGTTGTTGTTCCTCCAGGAGTAACAGGCACTTTTGTTTATACTTTAACAGTGACTGATTCAGAGTGTTTAGCAAGTTCATCAATGGAACTCCATATCAATGCTAATCCAACTACCTCTATTCTAGCCTCTGATCCAGCTATTTGCCCAGGAAGCGATATCACACTTACCGTAGATGGAGTATTTTCTACCTATATGTGGAATACCGGTGAGGAATCATCCTCGATTTTAGTCAGTGCTGCAGGTACCTATGATGTGGTAGTAACAGATGCAAATGGATGTTCTGCTTCGTCATCTATAACAATTTCAACACTTCCCGCTCCAATTGTAGAAATAACAGGTAACAGCATAATTTGTACAGCAGCCAGCACAACCTTTGATGCAGGGCTAGGTTATACTTCTTACTTGTGGAGCACAGGCCAAAGCTCACAGGAAATTACTGTTCAATCTGCAGGTGTCTATTCTGTTACAGTTACCGATGATAATGGTTGTGAAGGTGTAGCAAGCATCGAAGCAAGTCTTCAAGATGATATGACACCTATGATAACTGGTAATCTAAGTTTTTGCCCTGATCAAAGCACTACTTTAAGTGTGGATCAAATCTATACTTCTTATGAGTGGTCGACTGGTGAATCAACACAACAGATAACGGTCTCAACAGCGGGTTCTTATGTTGTAACTGTTTCTGATGGAAATTGTGAAGCGGAAGTTGATGTAAGTGTAACTGAGAATCAACCTCCAGCAGCAGTCATAACCGGTAATTTTGACTTTTGTGAGGGTACAACAACACAGCTCGCTGCAAATGCTGGCTTCGAATATGAATGGTCAACTGGTGAGGAAATCCAAAGCATTATCGTAGCTTCTCCTGGCGTTTATGAAGTCACTGTGACAGATGCCAACGGCTGTTCGGATTCTGCTCAAGTTATTACACTCGAAAATCCTAACCCGATACCAATTATTACTGGAAGTACTTCTATCTGTACAGATAGTTCGACTACCCTAGATGCTGGAAGTGGCTATATTGATTATCAATGGTCGGATGGACAAAATGGGCAAAGTGCCATTGTTTCATACCCAGGATTGGTCAATGTAATGGTCACAGATATCAATGGATGTACTGGAACAAGCTCAGTAAATATTAGCCAAATAATGTCTCCAGCTATTGATATATCAGGTCCAACAAATATTTGTTCTGATCAAACAGCCACGCTAATAGCAGATGCTGGATTTACGAACTATGCTTGGTCTAACTCAGATGAAGGACAAAGTATTGCTGTGGTTGATACCGGTAGTTATTCAGTTACTGCCACAGATACTTTCGGCTGTAAAGTAGAAGCGAGCTTCACACTAAATGCCTTTCCAAGTCCAATATTGTCTATTTCTGGTGAATTGAATTTCTGCTCAGGAGACTCAACAACCTTAGATGCGGGAGAATTTCATACTTCTTATCAATGGTCAAACGGGAATAGTACCCAAACGATTAATGTGAATGAAGCTGGTAACTACTCAGTAACAGTAACCAATAATGAAGGGTGTATTTCAGAGGAAATGATTTCGGTTGAAGAGCATGATTTACCTGTTGTCAATATAAATGGAGAACCAGCCATCTGTGAAGGATCCTTAATTACCTTAAATGTTGAAGATGAATTTACAAACTACTTGTGGTCAGATGGTTCAAATAGCCCAAGCATAGTAGTTGGCTCAGAAGGTATCTATTCGGTAAATGTAACAGATGCTAATGGTTGTGAAGCAAACGATCAATTTGTTCTACATCTAAATCCTAATCCAAATCCTGAAATTTATGGGGACCATAGCTTCTGTCCAGGTAGTAGTACTGTATTAGAGGGGGCACCTGGTTTTACGCATTACATCTGGAACAATGAAATTGATAATCAAATATTGGAGGTCACCATTGCAGGGACTTACGAATTGGTCGTAATTGATTCAAATGGCTGCTTTGGCAGTGTTTCCTTAGAAATAAATGAAAGTCCTGAAATTAATCCATCAATTGAAGGTGATTTGAGCTTCTGTCCAGGTACAACAACTATCTTAGATGCAGGTACGAGTTTTGATACCTACACTTGGTCAGATAATAGTAATGGACAAACTTTGATGGTTAATCAAGCAGCTGACTATTCAGTTACAGTAACTAAAGGTGATTGTTCAGGTGAGGCAACGGTTACTGTCCTAGAACATTCACTTCCACAGCCAGAAATTATTGGTGATAGTGTCTTTTGTGAAGGAACAATTGCTAATCTATCCGTTCAGGATGTGTTTGTTGATTATAATTGGTCCTCGGGGAGTACATCCCCAAATACTGCTGTCAATACGGATGGTTGGTTTAGTGTATTCGTCACTGATGGAAATGGATGTGAAAATACGGATTCTATTGAAATAAAAGAACTAAATAATCCATCCCCTATGATAGTGGGAGAGCTTGGCTTTTGTCCCAATGGTTCTACTACTTTAAGGACTACAGAAAATTATTCCAGCTACAGCTGGAGTAATTCAGCTACTTCTGATTCTATCATAGTTGATTTTTCAGGTACTATCAGTATTGCTGTCATGGATGAAAACGGTTGTTTGGGAGGTACAGAAGTGATGATAGCAGAATATCAAACTACAGATCCTCAGATTAATGGTCTTTCTGATTTCTGCCCTGGGGATACTTCAACCTTATCAGTTGTAGGCGATTTTGAGTCATATCAGTGGTTAAATTCAGATATCCAAGAGGCCAGTATGGAAGTAAGTGAAGCTGGCACTTATGAAGTAATCGTTTCTGATGAAAATGGTTGTGAAACAACAACCAGCTTTTCAACGAATATTTTCCCTATCATTATTCCACAGATTATTGGAAATAGTGAATATTGCGAAGGAACATCTACCATCTTAACCGCTAGTGATGGCTACAGTACCTATTTGTGGTCTGACGAAATAAATACTCAATCCTTAGAAGTAAGTACTCCAGGGATTTATACGCTATCTGTTACAGATGCCAATGGATGTCTGGCAGCAACAAGTATTGACATAATAGAACATCCACTTCCTGAGGTTAATATTATAGGGGCTACTGCTTTTTGCACTGGTGGTTCTACGATGCTTGATGCAGGTGACGACTTTGAATCCTATCAATGGTCGAATAATAGTACAACTCAAACCGTCGAAATTAATACACCGGGGCAAATAAGTGTTTTAGTTACAGATCTAAATGGCTGTCAGAATACTGCGACGCTTGATGTGCAGGAAAATGTTGAACTGAGCATAAGCATTCAGGGAGATCTAGAGATTTGCTCAGGCGATTCCACGACTATTTCCCCCACAGTACCTTTTGCAACTTATCAATGGTCTAATCATACAAATGAATCGTATTTGACCACTGATCAAGCAGGTAGCTATTCTGTTACAGTAACGGATATTAATGGATGCTTGGGAACGACTTCCGTTGAAATAAGCATCTATGATTTACCAAATCCACAAATCATGGGAGACACAAGTTTTTGTGAGGGAGAGACAACTTCGCTTTCGCTAAATGAAACTTATGAGGCTTACTCATGGAGCACCGGTGAAAGTGGGTCTATAATTGAAATAAGTACCGCAGGAATTTATAGTGTTGATGTTGTAGACTCCAATGGGTGTGCAGCTACAATGAGTACCCATATTGAAGTATTTTCATCACCAATAATAGAAATACTCGGTAGTGAAGAGTATTGTGCCGGAGAGAGTACAACTTTGAGCGTGAATGATACTTTTGCTACTTACCATTGGTCAAATGGAGATACAATAGCCAATACTATAATCAATCAAGCGGGATTATATGAAATATGGGTAAGTACAGATCAAGCTTGCGCTTCGTCTGCTTCTATTCAAATTCATGAAATCCCATTACCTGAAGCATTTCCTGGTAATCCTCAGATTATTGATTGCATAAACACCAGTGCCACTCTGGGTGCAGTAAACTTGCCTGAAGGAGCTTTTACATACAACTGGTCGGGCCCTGGAATCAACTTATCTAATCAAAATGAAATACAACCAATTATCAGCCAAGGAGGAGTTTATACTTTGATTATTGAAAACCTAGAAAATGGGTGTATCTCTGAACCTGTATCAGTAGAGATTGAGGATGTAAGGTATGAACCATTAGTTGCCCTAATGGTATTAGATGTTTTAGATTGTAATACTCATAGCGTTTTAGTTAACTCTGAGGGCTCCACTTCCGGTCCTCATATCAACTATCTATGGCACGATTCAAACGGTCATGTGATGTCGAGTGATCAACATTATTCAGCTACAGAGCCAGGTATGTTATCTCTAAGGATAATGGATGAAGAAACTGGTTGTGAAGCATCCAATAGCATAAATGTAGATCAAAATATAGATTTTCCAATAGCTATTGCAGGAGATGATCAGGAATTAAATTGTTTTAGACCTCAAGCTAATTTGATTGGATCCGCTTCATCTAGTCATTCAAATATTCTTTATGAATGGAGCGTAAATATAGATGGAAATATCATCTCTGAGAATAACTCACCCAACATTACCGTGGATAGTGAAGGCGTGTACACATTATTGGTGACAGATACTACAAATGGCTGCACGGATACGGATGTAGTAGAGGTGTTTAGTAATTTTGAATACCCAGTAGCAGATGCTGGTATGAATCAGACCCTAGACTGCAATACCTCAAGTGTGATATTAGATGCACGTAATTCAAGTCTGGGCAATCACATATCTTACAAGTGGAAAAATGAACAGCATGAAATACTCTCAGAAATGATCGATTTGGAAGTAGATAAAATCGGTAAATATCACTTATTAGTTACTAACAATCATAGTGGATGTGCAACAGAAGATCATGTTGAAGTACTGCAAACAGAAGAAGAGCTAAGTATTTTTGATATTGAGTGGAAAAAGCCGACTTGTTTGGGTGATGATGATGCAAGTATCTCTATTGATAATATACAAGGAGGTGTGGCCCCATTTCTATTCGCAATAAATGATGGTCCATTTTCGACAGAGTCAAATTTTAATGGGCTCTCTGCTGGTTTTTATTCCGTTACTGTTCAAGATGCTAATGGCTGCGAACTCTCTTCTGAACTAATTGTTGAAGAAGGGAATTATCTTCAAGTGAATCTGGGAGAAGATCTAAATATTAAGTTAGGTGAAACAGTAACTCTTAACGGAAATGTCACTGTAAACAAAGAGGAGTTAGAAGAAATTTCATGGGAAGTGACAAATGATGAAAGAACTTGTGATAATTGCATTGTATTTGACGCAAGTCCTATGCGTACTTCAGAATACGTATTGACAGTTGTAGATCGAAACGGTTGCAGTGCGTTTGATAATATTTGGATTTTTGTGGATGCTAGAGACCATATTTATATTCCAAATGCCTTTTCCCCCAATGGTGATGGTAATAATGAACGATTTACCATATTTACAGGTAAGGATGTAGCTAAGGTAAGGTCATTTATGGTATTCAATCGCTGGGGAGAAGTAATGTTTGAGCGTAAAAATTTTCAACCGAATGATGAACATTTTGGCTGGAATGGAGAATATAAAGGACAACTTCAGAACACAGGTGTTTTTATCTATACAGCTGAAATAGAGTTTATTGATGGTACAGCGAAAGTATTTAAAGGAGATGTGTTTTTGAAAAAATGAGAATAAATCAATTTGTCACATTAAAACATGATCATGTTTTATTACTCAAGATCAAAATGTTTAAGTACGTATAAGTTGATAGGTCTAATGGTAGCAGTTTACTATTATAAATTCACAACAATCGATACACATCTAAAGCTTTTGGGAAAGTTTAAAAACACATTTTTTTCTCGCCGATAATTCATTGCACTGTAATCTAAATTAATTAGCGTCTCGAGGGTGTCTTTTTACTCAACTCTGTGCTGCGTACTCGCCTTAATACCTATGGCTATTATGTTTAGCAGATGCTCAATCTGAGCGAACAATATCTAGTTAAAATACGAACACATTTTTGATATTGTGTATTAGGTGCTTAAACAAAATTGCATGATAATTCTCAGGCCAAAAATTCTAAGTTGCTCACGATAATAATTTTATCCACCATTTTTGGAGGGAAACAAAGCTATCAGCCTTTGGCTAAGATTTTATTGTTCCAATTTTGGACTTACTACTTATCTGTTAATCCATGCTTTATTATAAGCAAGCTAGTGATCCTTTTAGCTTTGAAAATAAATTCTATTTTTGATTGTTTTTAATTGATTTTTATTCTGATTTGTTCATTTATTACAGAATGATAGTGTTTATTATTTGTATGTAGTAAAATTTATAAGTCTAAATTTGTACATTTATCCAATAACATTTTTTAAAGTGTTAAAACCCGTTTACACGCTCTTTATTTGCTTCCGAGCAAACCTATCTTAACCCGTTAACCACGAAAAAAATAACCCAAATTTTTTGAACTAAAGACTACCGCGGTTATGCAGCAGATAGGATTAACTTTAGTTCTGTCACTATGCTCTATACTGACAGTTCTAGTTGCTCAAGACAATGATTGCGCAACAACTAGTATTGAGATTTGTAATAACAGTTCTATTAATATCGTTCCTGATGGACCAGGAATTGATGACTTTCTTCCTCCTGGAAATGACGATGGATGTCTGATTGGAGAGCATTTTTCGATATGGATGGTGTTCTCTTTCAATTCCTTAACTCCTCCTGGTTCCTTGATTGAGTTTACCATTACTCCAGCAGCATCAGCTGATTATGATTTTGCTATTTATGGTCCAAATTATGACTGCAGTGCTTTGGGTTCCCCTGTTGCTTGCTCATATGCTGCAGGCAGTTCTATTACTGGTCTTGGTATGGGGGCCACAGATACTTCTGAAGATGCAAGTGGGGATGGATTCGTAGCTCCAATTGCTGTTAATCCTAATGAAACTTACATTATGATTGTGGATAATTATAGTAGTAATGGTGTGGCCTTTGATCTCGTTTGGGGAGGCTCTGCTGCCCCATTCTTACAGTGCTGCCCCTTAGATGTTGATGTAGGATCAGATGTGATAGTATGTGAAGGAGATCCCCCATTTTCACTAAATGGAACTATTTTTGGGAATAATGGGCCTGTTACCTACTCCTGGACGGCAACAAATGGGGGAGCTGCTTATTTAAGTGATCCTAGCTCTTCAACACCTTTAGTCTCTATTCCTCCTGGAGTAACTGGTACATTTACTTACACTTTGACAGTAACAGATTCAGGTTGTTCGGTAAGTTCATCCATGGTAGTTAAAGTGAACCCTAGTCCTACTACTACCATTTCTACGACTGCAACTGGCATATGCCCTGGTGATATGGTGACGCTCACTGCAAATGGAGCTTTTGCATCTTACCTCTGGAGTACAGGAGATGTAGGTCAATCCATAATCGTAAATACTGGTGGGACTTATTCAGTTACGGTGACGGATACTAATGGTTGTACGGGAACATCTTCGATTACTATTACATCTTTTTCTTCACCAACCGTAAATATACAGGGAAATACTGTAATCTGTTCGGGCAGCGGTACTACACTTGATGCTGGCGGGGGAGCTGCAAATTATAGTTGGAGTACCGGGGAAAGTACCCAACAAATCAATATTTTGACACCTGGCACCTACTCAGTCACGGTGATTGATAATAATGGTTGTTCAGGTATTGGAATGATAGATATTACTTTACAGGCAGATCTCATGCCAATGATTTCAGGAAATCTTAGTTTTTGTCAAGGGGGGAGTACTACTTTAGATGCAGGGGGGCCTTACACTTCTTATCAATGGTCTACTGGTGAATCAACACAACAGATAGCGGTTTCCACTCCTGGTACCTATTCCGTTACTGTTTCTGATGGAAACTGCGATGGAGATGTTATGGTTACCGTAACAGAAGATCCTCTGCCTACAGCTGTTATTTCGGGTAACCTCACTTTTTGTGAAGGAACAACAACTGTGCTTTCTGCAAATGCAGGATTTAGTTATCAATGGTCGACAGGAGAAATGACACAAGATGTAATAGTTAGTACTGCAGGTACTTATTCTGTGACAATAACGGATGGAAGTGGATGCTCTGGAAATACGAGTGTGATTGTTTCCGTATTTCCAAGTCCAATGCCCTTAATTTCAGGTAATACGGCTTTCTGTTCGGGAGGCTCAACACAATTAGATGTGGTACCAGCTTATAGCTCCTATCAA
>JAKVCU010000112.1 GCA_022448955.1 Saprospiraceae bacterium | reverse complement strand
AAATAGCAATATGAAGGTAGAGTTGTAGTCGCTTATTATTTTGAAGAAAGACATCCATGCGCCTTTTTTGTTATAAAACTATTAAAATACAGACTGTTTTTCCATTAGCTTTCAACGAATGGTTGATTTTCTTCAATTATTGGTCTTTTTGCAGTTAATTGAAAAGGTAGAACCACTCATTGAAAAAAATTTCAACTTTTGGCAAATCCTAGCTTCTTTGTGTCATGATTCATTAAGCATAAAAACAAAAAATCATGAACAAATTTTCAATCTTCTTTTTATCTCTTATTTCTATGAGTCTTTTTTCTTCCTGTGAAAAAGTATCCAACACCCCAGAAGATATTACGGATGAAGAAGTAATAGACATCCTTGCGGGTGCACTAACTTCAGATACAGAGGGCATAACAGCCGAAGCTGTAGAAGTAGCTGCAGTAGCGGAGTCTTACGAAAGTGGTAATCCAAACGAACCTATTTGCGGTACGCTTTTCGACAGTACATTAACCTACAATATCAACACTGCACAAATCACTGCAAATTACACCAGTTCTTTTGGCTGGACATTAGAGTGTAACAGCTTTGGTATTCCTATCACCTTAATTTGGAGCAGCAGCACAGAAGGAAATTATGAATTGAATAGATTGCGCTCAGAAGATAGTGGCATAAGTAATTTGACTGTAAATGACTTGATCACTGGTTCAAACTTTGTCATTAGTGGTAGTTACACTCGTGAAGGAACTCAGGAGTCAAAAATTGCTAGCATGCGTTCCTTTGCGTCTTTAACGCAGCTTACTTTAGATGAGTTATCCATTAGTAAAATGACTCAAACGGTAGTGAGTGGCAGTGGAACTTTCCTCATGACTGGAACAGGTTCTGAAAGTGGCACCTTTAGCGTAGAAGGAAGCATTGTCTTCAATGGCGATGGTACGGCTACCATAACTGTAAATGGGAATACTTATACGATTACACTTTAGTGGTTGTTGGCTTATAGTTTTTAGCTGTAAGCTGATCTAACTAAGAACCATGAAGTAACTACTATTTCGATATATCAATAGTTGTAAGCAATCAAAAAAAGACAAAAAATATGAGAAGAAAAATCTTAATTTCAGTAATAACAATTTTAACTTTTGTTTTAAATGCCGAATCACAAGATACTCTTGTGTCGGCTTTTTTTGGACTTGATAATGGACTACCAAGTCTATTGTGTAATCAAATAGGAAGCCAGTTAGATGGTATGCCTGTTAATTTTAAATTCCCATTAGATGCCTCCAGTTTATCGGAAACTGATTTTGAAGTTGTAGATAGCATTGGAAATATACATACCCCTATTTGTGCTTTTTTGGCCCCAGCTAATGAAAACGGAGAAAATCGAACTGTGCTTCTGTTAGGTGAATTTGGTACCGCTCTTACCAATCCACCTGTTGAAGTTAGAGTTGTAGGGGATTTATTTACAACTGATACTTTATCCGGAGAGTCCGCTTGTTCAGAAATCATAAACCTAAACGGAATCACTAGCACGAATGTTATTCCGCTTGATGATGGACCAAGTTTATTCTTTGCCCAAAGAATTGATGGCAATCTGAATGAATGTAATTCAGGAACACAAACGATTCAAGTTGCTTGGAATGGTGGCATTACACCATATATAAGTGGTGATATCGAATCTGACTTATTTCAGTACTATATTGGCTATTCTGACAGTTCTGGAGTTCTAATACCGCATGTACCTATTTCGATAGCAGATATAAATGACAATGACAACTTTCACCAACTTTGTTTTTCTACAAGTGATGAAATTGTTAAAATTTCAATGATGGCTAACACGGTCGAAGACCCAAACCAAGACCCCAATTTATACAGCGAAATTGATGTTAGTTCCTGCACTCCTTTGACAAGTATTGAAGAGAACCTTTTCAAAAAAGGGTATAAAATTTACCCGAATCCGTTCTCAGATGAAATTTTCGTTGAGAATCTGCTTGGTAATGAATACTTCATCATTTATGACTTCTTAGGGCGAAATATTATTGAAGGAAAATGTTTAGGTAGTGTAAAAATACCTGAAACAAACTCAGGGATATACTATTTGACCATCCTAAACAATACCAATCAGACAACCTTCAAGTTAATTAAAAGATAACTGCTTACAACAATGTATATGGAATAATGCTCCCTATCGGTCGCACTACGCATATACCAACCGTCGGTAATCAGAAACCCAAAACAATCTCCTCATGGCAATACTCTTCGAAAACTTTGGTTTAGCAGGTGGTTATTTTTTAGGCGTGCTATCCATTATTTTGCGATACGCATTAATTGCAGGACTAGCTTATTTTATTTTTTATCATTGGAAGAAATCATCTTTTAGGCGACTCAAAATACAGCAGCGAGAGGTGAGTAAAAAAATGATACAGAATGAAATTTTCCATTCTATTTATGCCGCCTTTATTATAGTCTTTATGGTCATTGGCATTTATTTTATGCATTTGAGGGGATGGACCAATATTTATTCGGATATTCATGAATATGGAATTGCGTGGTTGTTCATTTCATTTTTCTTGATGACGTTTATTCATGACACCTATTTTTATTGGACGCATCGTTTAATGCACCATCCAAAGTTATTCACCTTAGTGCATGGTGTGCATCACCAATCTAATAATCCCACGCCTTGGGCCGCTTTATCTTTTCATCCATTGGAAACGATTGTGGAGTTCATTATTTTCCCGATCATGCTTATCTTTTTACCCGTTCATCCTATTGTGGTATTTATTTACTCTTTCTGGTTATTAGGTTTTAATGTGCTGGGGCATTTAGGGTATGAAATATATCCTAAGTGGTTTATCAATCATCCGATATTGAGATGGTTGAATTCATCTACGCATCATAATATGCATCATCGCTATTCAAATTGTAACTATGGATTTTATTACAATTTTTGGGATAAGTGGATGGGTACCAATCATAAAAAATACTATTCCACTTTCGAAAAAATTACAAATGTTAAATCAAAAAATAATGAAACAGCTCATCATTCTCTTAATCTGCCTTCTAAGTAGCAGTTTAGTCTTTTCGCAAGAAGCTATTAGCAAAGAGGATTCTCCAGAAAAGAGAGCAGCCTATATCACTGACCAGATGGTAGAAAAACTTGAACTTGATATCAATCTAAAAGATACTTTTTATGCCCTCAACCTTAAGTATGCAAATATCATACAAAAGGAAATTATTGATCAAGACCTTAGTTTATTCTCCCAATACCATAAAGGCATGAAAATCAACAAGAAAAAAGAGGAAGAACTATTACCTCTTTTGAGTGAAAAACAAAAAGAACTTTATCAGTCCCTCAAAAAGGAAAACAGTAAGAAATTTTTGGCTAAATTGTTTGGGTTTTAAAACCTGAATGATGTCAAGATTAATAGATAAACTAGCCTGGATTGAAATTCAAGATGGCAAAATTTTAAGTACACGTTCCAAAGGAAAAGAGGTATTCTATATCCCTGGTGGCAAAAGAGAGGAAGGTGAAAGTGACAAAGAGGCATTGATCAGAGAAATTCAAGAAGAATTAGCTGTTGATCTGGTGCCTGATTCTATACAATATATGGAAACCTTTAAAGCACAAGCACACGGCCATAGTGAAGGCATCATCGTACAGATGAGCTGCTACTTTTCAAAATATACAGGCAATTTGCACGCAAGTGCCGAAATAGATGAATATCAGTGGCTGTCCTATTCAGATAAAGCCATTACTTCCGCTGTTGATCACTTAATATTTGATTGGTTATTTAAAAAAGGTTTGCTAAAGTAGTTTCAAACTTAACATAAGGTGATGTATTTTTATGGTCTTTAAGCGGCTAGCAAAATTGCCTATATAAAAATTTCAGCCATAGGCAGACAGGTTCTAGCCTAACTACTTAAAACAAGAATACTTTGGATATGATCAATCTAATCAGTGATACTGTTACCAAGCCTACAGCTGGAATGCTAGAAGCCATGATGAATGCAGAAGTAGGAGATGATGTTTTTCAGGCAGATCCTAGCGTAAATGCCTTGGAATCAAAAGCAGCAAAAATGTTTGGCAAGGAAGCCGCCCTGTACTGCCCTTCTGGAACAATGACCAATCAAATTGCCATTAAGGTCCATACCCAACCACTAGATGAAGTCCTTTGCGATCATTATTCGCATGTGTATCAATACGAAACGGGAGGTTATGCATTTAACTCTGGTGTCGCCATGAATTTGATAGAAGGGAAAAACGGTAAAATTACGGCAGATCAAGTCGCCGCAGCTGTCAAGCCCGTTTATGATTGGCTTCCCATCAGTAAATTGGTCGTTTTAGAGAATACTTGTAATAAAGGTGGTGGTAGTTTCTATACTTTAGAAGAAATAAAGCCCATACAACAAGTTTGTCAAGAGCGTGGATTGAAGCTGCATTTGGATGGCGCAAGGCTTTTTAATGCACTAGTAGAAACGAAGGAATCTACTCAAGATGTTGGTGCCCATTTTGATAGTATCTCCATTTGTCTTTCTAAAGGCTTAGGCGCACCAGTGGGTTCATTGCTACTTGGTGATCATGAATTTATACGCCAAGCAAGGCGGTTCCGTAAGGTAATGGGAGGAGGAATGCGGCAAGCAGGATTTTTAGCGGCAGCGGCAACTTATGCTTTAGACCATCAAGTGGAACGATTAAAAACCGATAACGATAGAGCAAAAGAAATAGGGGCTTTATTAGAGACATTGCCTTATGTAGCAAACGTACGGCCTGTTGCATCTAACATTGTCATATTTGACTTAAAAGGAGAGCGAATGGCCGAAGAATACCTAGAAAAATTAAAGGCCAAAGGAATTTTGGCATCTCCCTTTGGCCCTCAGACGGTACGATTTGTTACGCACCTAGATGTCACCGAAGCTATGATTGATCAAGTATTAGAAATACTGCCTAGTTTATAGCTAGGCATCTACTTCCAATGTACCACAATCTGCAATTTCTACTTCAAATCGTGGACGATCCATATGATCAGTTGGATTCTCCTCGATTTCAGAAATGATACTCATCCCTTCCAATACTTTTCCAAAAACAACATGGTTACCATCTAACCAAGGCGTTGGAACTGTGGTAATAAAAAATTGAGAACCATTAGTATTAGGGCCAGCATTGGCCATAGATAAAAGGCCTGGACCGGTATGTTTCAAATCAAAATTTTCATCTTCGAAGCGATCGCCATAAATCGACTTTCCGCCTCTACCATCACCACGTGTAAAATCTCCTCCCTGAATCATAAAGCTCTTAATGACACGGTGGAATTTAGATCCTTTAAATCCAAATCCTTGCTCATGCGTACATAACTGGAAGAAGTTATCTACCGTTTTAGGAACTACCTCACCAAAAAGGCCTATTTCCACCCGGCCAGCATCCGCACCACCAATCTTTATATCAAAGAATACTTTATGTGTTACTTTTGGCGTATCGTTTTCCATTATTTTTGGTTTTATTTATTCTGAATCTTTACTGCGCTTATTAAGCTCATCCCTTATCTCTGCTGCTCTTTCATAGTTTTCCTCAGATAGCACTTCATTCAGCATTTGAGTCAAATCTTCTACAGAATAAGCAGATAGAGAGGTACCTTTGACAGGAACAACTACTTCGCGTTCTGTATCATCTTCGATATAATCATCTTCAAAGTCTTCATCCGAATCTTCTAAGACGATACCAGCCGCGTCCAAAACGAATTCGTAAGTGTATATAGGACATTCAAAACGTACTGCTAGTGCAAGTGCGTCGGAAGTTCTAGAATCTACTTCGATAACCTCCTCTCCTCTCGTACAAATTAGGCGCGCATAAAAAATACCATCCAAGAGATTATTGATAATAACTTCTCTTAAATGAATATCGAACGTTTTTAAGGCGTTCTTGAACAAGTCGTGTGTTAATGGACGACTAGGTGCCATGTTTTCCATTGCAACAGCAATGGCCTGCGCTTCAAAGCTACCAATGACAATTGGTAGACGTCTATTTCCTTCCTCTTCTCCTAATACCACAGCATAATTATGCGACTGAGAAACACTATGCGAGAGAGCGACAATATTTAACCCTATTTTTCTCATAAGAAAAATCTATATGTCTAATCACAATTTATTGAATGTGCAATAGAGCACTTCCACTGAAATGGAGCGCAAAGGTACGTATAAAAACCCAATTTATCAGTTAATTATGATATCTAATTTTTTTTCGCTTCATTCCAAAGGGCATCCATCTCTTCTAAGCTCATTTCTTCCATCGACTTTGGCGCATTGGCTTCGATATATTCAAAACGGCCTTTGAATTTTTGATTGACTTTTTCTAAAGCTGTTTCTGGGTCAATACCTTGAAAACGAGCATAATTGATCAATGAAAAAAGTACATCGCCAAATTCTTCCTCTTTCTTTTCGAAAGATTGCTCTTCGTCCAAAGTTTCTTTAAACTCTGCCATCTCTTCTTCTACCTTTTCCCATACTTGGGCTGCATTTTCCCATTCAAAACCTACTTGTTTGGTTTTTTCTTGCATACGGTAAGCTTTCACCATGGCAGGCAGTGACCTAGGAACCCCTTGTAGCACCGACTTTTTACCTTCTTTTAGCTTTAGCTGCTCCCAGTTTTTCTTCACTTCCTCTTCATCTGCCACTTCCAAGTCGCCATAGATATGTGGATGGCGTTTGACGAGTTTATCACAAACGGCATGGATAGCATCACCGATATGGAAAGCTTTTTTCTCATCTGCGATCTTTGCATAAAAGACCATGTGTAACATCAAATCTCCTATTTCTTCTTTAATTTCCTCTAGGTTTTGATCCAGAATAGCATCGGCCAATTCATAAGTTTCTTCTATAGTTAGATTGCGTAAGCTTTCAAAAGTTTGCTTTCTATCCCAAGGGCATTGCGCTCTTAATTCATCCATTATGGTCAGCAAACGAGCGAAAGCGTCTAGTTTTTCTTGCATGCTAGTTGTTTTAGTATTCTGTCGGGATAGTTAATGGTGTAATGATTAACAGTTTAGTAGTTTCCCTCTTAACCATCAACTTTTAACTATTAGCCACTAATTCTTAACCTCCCTGACAAAGTATTAGTTCTTCTTACAGAAGCAATTGTATTCCAAAAACTTTCTATTGCTTCTGCAATTGTTATACCTTTGCGTAAGATTATTCTTACCCTCCAAAGGTAAACTGAAATTGGGTAAAGGGTGTTTTTAAATAAGAGAATAGCTATTTTTAAAGCAAGATTTTAGCAATTATGGAATATTTATATGTATTAGGGGTGATTTTTGGTGTTTTTGGCATATCTTTTATGTTAATCAACATTAGACAAATCGTCACTGGGCAAGAGTTTAGAGGGACTTGTGCAACAAATAACCCTATGTTAAAAAATCAAATTGGTGAGTGCACAGTTTGTGGTAAAAAACCAGAGGAGGAATGTAAGATGCCAGAAGTCGATGGTAAAAAGTTAAGTACACTTTAAAGAATAGTATTTCACATTTTCGCATGTTCGGTTCATGCTGCTGCGAATATACTTGAACCAGCTTGTTTCGCCATTTACCGTATAGTTGTCAAGATGGCTATTCAAACAGTTCAGTATAATACTGTTGCGTGCTGGTTTGCAGGCAAACCATTTCTGTTCCAGTATGACTGAAGCAAGGGTTATCTCCTTTTCATAATCCCGTAACTTCAGTACTCCAGTTATTATAGACTTTGTTCGCTGTAGTAATGAACGAGTGGAGTGGCAACATTAGTTGTCACTTTTTTTGTTTGCTGGCTGAAGTACAAAATAAAATGAACGCATAAAAGACAGTACTAATACAATAGCTACCACAGCCAAGCATATCTTAGCCATATCAGCATCCCATACGAAAGGGAGTAAAATGACCCCAAAATAGCTTCCAGCCACCCACCTGGCCCAATTACCTCCTTTGGCGGAAACCTCCGCTTTACCGCAAATCCAAATCACTAAAACATAAAAGTAACGCATTAAAGCTGGTACAAATATCCATGCTTCTACCTTTCCGGTGAGGTATAAAATACTGCTCATGGCTAAAACATAGGCCACATCTGATTCCATATCAAAGTAGGCACCGATGTAACTTTCTTGTACAAAGTATCTGGCGACCATACCATCTACGCCATCTAGGGCGATGACTACAGCTGCCCATAGAGCAATCTGCCAATCGGTAAGATGAGGAAAGAGGATAGCCAATAAAAAGACTAGACCCAATCGAAAAGCAGTGACATAATTGGGGTAACCACCATAGGGTTTAAAATGACCCCATTCTCGCCAATGCATGCCTATAAACACCACAAAACTTAGAGCCACCGTCCAAAACAAAAGTGGCCAAGCATCCAATTGAAAGGCCAATACCCATACCAATAATATGATAGCCGACTGCCATCGATCCCATGTTTGAATACTATTTTGCATCGCCAAATTCTATTCCGTTTGCTAAATAAGGTGGTAAGTCTTGTGTGCCATCGCCAAATCGTTCGTAGAAGGCTCGTACTAGCATCGAGAATATGGACTCATGATTTAAGAAAGTATTGCTGTTGGCTTTCCAGAGTCCTTCTTCGAAGCCGTATTGCTTGAAGTGTTGTACTAGTTCTTCATCTTGGCTGATGATGTGTACTGGAGTTTCCATCCCATCTTTTTCGATAGCAATGGCTGGTGGTTGGTGATCGCCCATCAAGATGAAAACATCTGTTGGTTTGGCTTCTTGAAGAATGAATTGCTCAATGAATTTTAATTGATAAGCAATCGCCGCCTGGTAATCTTCTAATTTGGGTTGAACGAAGATGGAAGAGGAATCTTCTAGGTCTGTACCTTGGGTGCCATCATTAACCGCCGTCCAATTCTCCATTAATGGAGGGGCTACAAATGGACTATGTGAGTTTTGCGTAATCATAAATAGGAAATGTGGTGCATCTCCTAAAGCAGCATGATTAGCAAATCCTAAGGTAAATTGATCGGGTGGGCAAGGGCCAAAGCCATACAACTTGCCACTATAATCCATCTCCTCATACTTAATCCACTTATCCAAAGCATAAAACTCCTGATAATCATCCCAAGGAATTTTCATGCCTTTAAATCCGGCTATGCTGGAAGGTCGGTAGTTTTTATAGCCTTGATTCTGCAGCCAACGCATGAAGTGTTCATACTTGCGTATTTCAGGGCGATGTAACAAAGTTACATAAGCTCCTTGGTCTTGAATTTTCAGGCCAAATAATGCAGAAGTATAACTCACCCAAGATGCACCAGCCGTAATCGGCGAAGTGCTCAAATGTGTACAAGCTGCCCATCCATTTGCCGCTAAGGCCAACTGCATAGTAGCCATCTGCTTTTTATAATCTTCCTTTAATGCTGGATGATCGTACAAGACTTTACCATATGACTCTACCACCAGAAAATAGACATTTGGCTTTTCCTTCAATTTCAAATGTGCGTATGGCCGATGATTGCCTAATCCTTCAAAGTCAAAATGATCAAAATAGGCTTTCACCTTTCGGGAAACCTTGATATTTCTGATCAAAGACTGCGTCTGAGAAGGGAATACAATCTTTCCAAATGCCTTATAGTTGTAATTCAATAAGCTATAAATACCTAGCAGCATAATGATGACAAAAGCGAGGTAGCTCAATATAGAAAACTCCACTTTCGTGAAAAGGCTTAATAAGTGATGAAGTCCAAATCCAATGACCGTAAACAAGCCGAATATAGCAAATACAATGAATAGGTTTACACCTACCAGGTTCCTAAAAAACAGCTGTGTCCCTGTCTTCAGCATTAAAGCATCAGAATATAATACAGGCTCTATGCGATAAATGCTCTCAAAGCTGTGGTAATACAATTGATAAGCCCACAAGACAAGGAAGATGAGTAGGAAAGCAGTCGTTTTTCCCGTAAGGGAGAAAAAATCTCCAAGAAAATAAAACAGCAAACACAGCAAAAAGAAGTCAAAGCTCATGCGAAAAATATCATAATTAAAACGATTGATCACATATCGAACTCGCTCTGAAACTGGCCCACTCAATAAGCCTTTAATCGGCAAAAAAGCACTACTGTGCCTTTCCATCCAATACCTCGGAATGAAAAAGAGACTATTTAATAATAAGAAGATCGACCAAATTTGAAGTTCAGCAGACATGGATTGTTATTAAGTAGTAAGCCCGAAAAATTAGTACAATAAAATTTTTAACGTCAGTTCAAAAATCAAACGCAACTTTCCTTTCGTCAGTTTCTTGCTGATTTTTAAGCTGACAATTTTCTTGTACAAGTAATTTTGTCTAGGCACTCAATGACCAACAAATGGGTTATGGACAAACCAACCAATCGTAATGATACACTATTAATCGCACTTTTTTCTCGTGAACTTGTCTACGCTTATCGGCAAGCCAATCTTTGAAATGATGCTTTTCTTGATCGTTAGGGAGCATTTCTGGAACAGCTTCTGACATATAATTCAAAGTAGCTAGTAGCAATGCGCTATCCGTTTCTTTGATTTGCCAGTTGCTTTGGCCAAAGATATGTTTAATACCTCTTTTTTCATAAAATGATTTGGCAAACGCATTACAATCACTACCCAATGTCCGCCCATAATCTTGAATTCGATTCATGTGCTGAATGTAGCAGTTAACGTAATACTTATCTTGATAAGTGCCATCCACGAATTCCATTCCTTCAAAATTGATGGTAGAAAGGAGTGGTATGTTGTGATTAATCAAGTGTTCAGCAAATGCAGTAAACATACTTGGTGTCAATAAATCAAAAACAGCATTTGCCAAAATCGCATGCGGTTTAGAGTTTTCTCCCTTTCCAAATGATAACTCTAAAAAGGATTCATTCTTCCACTCTACGGTGAAATGATTGGAAGCAGTACTTGCAATATATCCATTTACCTTTTCAAGCGAACGTCTTCCCAAATCTTCATTCAGCTCGATAAATCGCCATTCTTGAGGCATGGCTAGTTTTGTAAACCAATAGCGAAAGTTATTGCCTGTTCCAGAGCCAATATCCCATAATCTCAATTGGTCGTACCCAGAGAAATGGTCTTCAAATTGTGCATGGACTTTTGGATTTCGAGCGGCGGTATCAAATGGATAGCGGATGTCTAGCCATTCTTCTTGAAAGTTGGTTTCTGTCATTGTTGATCTGCTTAGATATCAAGTCGGAAATTCGGTATTCTCTTGATAAGGAGTTTGATTTTCATTGCACACATTTGTTTTTCTTCTTGCTTATCTTCAGCTTACAACTCAAACCTAATCTTGCCCTCAGGTTCCCCCAGTATCGCTTAATATACGCCAGTGGCTAGCATCACTAAGGTACAAGCAATTTCGATTTCAATGTCTTGTTCTTTTGCTAATTTGATCAATTCCAGGTTTTCTGTTCCTGGATTGAAGATAATCCGTTGAGGTTTTAAACCAAGAATATAATCGTAGTAAGCTTTTTGGCGCTGAGAGTTTAAATAAAGTGTAATGGTATGCACATCGTCCACCGATGGTTCGCCTTTAATGATGTTTATACCATCAATAACACCTTCTCTAATCCCAACAGGTACAGCTTCTACCCCATTTTTGTTTAAACGATGGACAGCTATATTGGAATATCTTGAAGGATTAGGGGATGCTCCAAGGACAAGTGTTTTTTTCATAGTTTTTAAATAAAAAGGCCAGAAAATAATTCTTTCATTAAAAAGAACACCTTCTGGCCTTATTAGTTAACGATTAATGGTTTACCGATAACTATCGGAAACTACACCATCAAACGAATTGGATCTTCTAAGATTTCTTTGAAAGTCTGTAAGAATTTCGCACCTGAAGCACCATCTACCACTCTGTGGTCACATGATAAAGTTACTTTCATCATATTACCTACTGCAATCTCACCATCTTTCACGATTGGCTTTTGTACGATAGTACCTACTGCCAAGATACAAGAATCAGGTGGATTGATAATTGCTGTAAATTCTTCAATACCAAACATCCCTAAGTTAGAAATGGTAAAGGTGTTGCCCGTCATATCATCTGGATGCAATTTGCGATCCTTCGCTTTGCCAGCCATAGATTTCACTTCCGAATTAATTTGCGAAAGCGTTTTGATATCTGCATATTTCACCACTGGTACTAATAGACCTTCCTCTACTGCAACAGCAACGCCCACATTTACATCATGATTACGGCGAATTGTATCTCCTAACCAAGAAGAATTGATAGCTGGGTGCTGACGAAGGGCCGCAGCAGCCGCTTTGATAACGAAGTCGTTGAAAGAAATTTTTGTAGGTGAAACTGTGTTCACACGCTTGCGTAATTGCATCGTTTTCGCCATATCGATTTCTACTGTTAAGTAGAAATGAGGTGCAGAGAACTTACTTTCGCCTAAACGACGAGCAATGACCTTACGCATTTGTGAAACAGAAACATCTTCGTAGTTATCGCCACCTCCGCTGTAAGCAAAAGGTGTAACTTTGGGTTCTTCTTTTGCGGGAGCTGCAGGTGCAGCCACTGCCGGTTGTGCTTGAGGTACTGCTGGTTGAGGTGCAGGAGCTGATTTTTGTGCATCGATATAAGCTTCTACATCCCGCTTTACAATACGTCCATTATCACCACTTCCTGTGACATCTGCAATATCGATTCCAGCGTCCTTAGCCATTGTCTTGGCTAGTGGAGATGCTTTCACACGCTTGTCAGAAGATTCTGCAGCAGCAGGTTCTGGTGTAGAAGGTGCTTCCGCAACAGCTGGTTGCTCTTCTTCTTTTGACTCTTCAGCCGCTCCATTTCCGTTTCCAGCCGATTCGATAGCCGCTTTCCAATCTTCTCCTTCTTCTCCAACTACAGCAATTACACCATCAATAGGTACGGGTCCTTCCTTCACCGCAATATGTAACAATACACCATCCATGTAGCTGTCTAGCTCCATGGTCGCCTTATCGGTTTCTACCTCTGCGAGTGTATCACCTGATTCGATCGTATCACCTTCGTTTTTTAACCATCCAATGATATTCCCCTCTTCCATTGTATCACTCATACGGGGCATTCGAATGACTTCAGCCATAATTTTTTCTTTTTGAGTTGACGTTTTAAACTAAGTTTTTACTTTCTGCCTTTCGGCAAATAAGTCTGTAAAAAACCTCAGTAATTTTTCAATGTTATCTGAGCATTGTGCAAAAATAGCAAAGAGTTGTAAAAATGCACTTTTTGTAGAATTTTTCTGCTTTTTCTTTACACAATCTGATCACAGAATGACTTTTCCGTAATCTGGAGGGCAAAGATAATGTAATTTTAACACCAAGTAAATGAATTGCTTGGAATCCAAGTTTATTCAATAGAAATTAACGCAAGATTCGTAAATTTGGGCTATGAATTTTTCATCCAAACTAATTGAAGAAGCGGTAGAGGCATTTGCCACTTTACCCAGTATAGGAAAAAAAACAGCTTTGAGGCTTGTTTTGCACCTAATCAAGCAAGAAGCAGAAATCAGCGAACAATTCGCAGATGCTATCCTTCGGATGCGTAAAAACATCAAAGAGTGTAAAAAGTGTCATAATATTTCTGACCATGACATTTGTAGTATCTGTAAAGATCCTAAAAGAGATGCTTCTGTAGTTTGTGTAGTAGAAACCATCAGAGATGTAATGGCTATTGAGGATACAGGTCAATTCAGAGGCTTATACCATGTATTAGGTGGTGTTATTTCACCTATTGAAGGTATAGGTCCTACAGAATTAAACATTGAAAGCCTTAAAGAACGGGTGCAAAAGGACGGAGTAAAGGAATTAATTATGGCTATCTCACCAACTATCGAAGGAGATACCACTATTTTTTATATCACCAAGCAGCTGAAAGAGCTTGATGTTAAGGTCAGTACCATTGCAAGAGGGATTTCTTTTGGAGGAGAACTGGAATATGCAGACGAATTAACCTTAGGTCGTTCTATTATAGCACGCACACCTTATCGTTTGAATAATGGATAAAACCTATGTAGTTTAGCTTTTTATGTCAAACATCGCAACAGCAGAACGACCAAGCAAGAGATCAGCAGTGCCTTTAAGCACTTCTACCCTATCTGTAATCATTGTCAACTACAATGTCAAATACTTCTTAGAGCAAGCCCTACTATCTGTCAGAAATGCATCTCAAAGAATAAAAACTGAAGTATTTGTAGTGGATAATAACTCTGTAGATGATTCAGTAGCGATGGTAAAAGAGAAATTCCCGGAGGTCATTCTGATAGCCAATAAAGAAAATGTAGGTTTTTCCAAAGCCAATAATCAAGCTATCCGACAATCCACAGGCGATTATGTATTATTGCTCAATCCAGATACCGTAGTCGAAGAAGATACCTTTGAAAAGTGCATGCAATTTATGGATAGCCATCCAGATGCGGGCGGGCTAGGTGTGAAAATGATTGATGGCTCTGGCAAGTTCTTACCGGAGTCCAAAAGAGGCTTCCCCTCTCCTTTTGTCGCTTTTTGCAAAACCTTTGGTTTATCTAGTATTTTCCCAAAGTCTAAATTATTTAATCGTTATCATCTTGGTTTTCTGAATACAGATGAGATCAATGAGGTGGATATCTTAGCAGGTGCTTTTATGCTGATGCGCAAAAGTACCTTAGATAAGGTAGGTTTATTGGATGAAACCTTCTTTATGTATGGAGAAGATATTGACCTTTCCTACCGCATCACGCAAGGTGGTTACAAGAATTATTACTTTCCTGATACGACAATCATCCACTATAAAGGAGAAAGTACTAAAAAAGGAAGCCTGAATTATGTGAAGGTATTTTATAATGCCATGATCATATTTGCGAACAAGCACTTTCAGGGGCAAAGTGCTCGGCTTTTTACGCTCATGCTACGCATGGCAATTTATTTCAGGGCTACTCTGACACTTGTTTCTAATCTATTCCAAAAAGCATATCTCCCACTCTTAGATGCCTTTGGCATTTTCATTGGGATGTATTTTTTGAAGGACATTTGGGCAAGGTATCGCTTTAACGACCCTGATTATTACGATCTTTCCTTTTTGTATTTCAATGTTCCATTATACATTAGTATTTGGATTGCCTCCCTTTATTTTAGCGGAAGCTATGATGAAAAAAGTAATATCCGACGACTAGTAAGAGGGCTATTTTCAGGTACGGTAGTAATTGCCGCCATTTATGGCTTCCTTGACTTAGAGTATCGGACTTCTCGCGCACTGATTATTATGGGGGCATTATGGGCAACGACCATCACTTTCTTGCTAAGAGTGATTATCCATGCCATGAAATACAGCAACCTAAAAGTAGGCAAAGCACCTTCTAAGAACTTGGTAATTGTAGGAACATTGGCAGAATCCGAACGGGTACAGGGGCTTTTGCACAAAGCACAAGTTAGTCCCAACTTCATAGGAACTGTTGCCCCACACGAACAACAAGACCCCAAAACCTACCTCAGCAATTTGCATCAGCTAGATGAGGTCGTTCAAATTTATAAAGTAGATGAAATTATCTTCTGTTCTCAAAATGTTTCTGCACAATCCATTATGCAGTGGATGACTAATTTGGGCCCTAGCCTAGAATACAAAATTGTTCCAGAAGAAAGTGCTAGTATTATCGGTAGTAGTTCAAAAAACACCTCAGGACAACTGTACACTATAGATATTCAATTCAATATTGCCTACCATTTAAATCGTAGAAATAAACGCTTATTGGATATCATCTTAGCCGTTTTATTATTGTTTACCTTCCCTATTCATTTACTTTTCCAGAAGAAGAAAGGACGTTTTTTACCTAATATCTTCCATGTCCTACTTGGTAAAAAATCATGGGTAGCTTATGCTGCTCCACAAAACTTCAACCTACCTAAGCTGAAAGCGGGCATTTTAAGTCCAATCAGCGCCCTAGACTTACCAAAACTAGACCAGCCTACTATCGAGCGATTAGACTTCTTTTATGCCAAAGATTATAAATTAGAAAAAGACTTAGATATTCTTTGGAAGGGATATCGAGCACTAGGTAGCTAGGGCTAAACATATACCTCATCAATAGCTATTCATGACGTTCTTAGGTGCACTATTTTACTCGCGCTACAAAAACATTTGATATTACGGAATCATGGAAGATTGGCATGTGCACCATATTGATTTTTCATATCAAAAATCATTTCAATCAAGCTTTTATGATAAGGGATAAATGTTCCACTTTCTATCATACGGACGATTTGATCTTTGGATGCCCAGCAGACCGTCTTCACTTCTGAATCTTGCAAAGTCAAATCCTTAAGATTAACCTCCTCACTTATGATATAGAAGTCGTCAAATCCTCCATTAAAATTTATAGTGAAAGATGGTCTTATCGCACTCAAATCAACTTTGTGTCCAATTTCTTCAAAAAGTTCTCTTTCTGCTGCCATCCTACTACTTTCCCCAGCGTGAGCACTCCCACCAACGGTCAAATCCCACTTATTTGGCCATCCATCTTTAAAGGCTTGCCTTTGTTGAATCAATAGTTGATCACTGGAATTAAAAATACAAACATGAACGACTAGATGAAATTCACCCTGATCAAGTGGTCTTCCACGTTTCACTACCTTATTTGTTTTGATTCTATCTTTATCATAAATATCCCACGCTTCCATAAAGGTTATTTTTTAGGTTTAATCCGCGAATTGATAGCTTGCGATTAAGTCATTTACTTCATTGTCATAAAGGAGCTCATAATCTAATGATTTGGCCCTAAGTAGATCAACTTTTGCTTTTTTCAATTGACCTAAATCCAAAAATATCTTTGCTCGATTTTTGTAGGCATAGGAATTATAAGGATCAATTTTTAAAGACTCTTTAATTTTTTTCATTCCCTCATCTGTCTGTTTTAGCTTATGCAACACCCAAGCTAGATGATTTAAGGCAAAAGCAAACTCCTCATTGTATTGTAGCGATTTATTTAAATAATCTTTTGCTCTAGCATAATGTCCCATTCTAGAATGAACGTATCCAATATTGTTATTAATTATCGCTAAATGGCCCTTATCTTTTGTTAGGCGATTTGCCTCTAAATAACATTCTAAACTTTCTACTAGGTATCCTAAACTCAAATTGGCATCTCCTTTAGCATTAAAATATTTGAATTCTGATGGATACCATTGAATAAGTTGATCACAATGATGGATCACCTTTTTATGATCTCCTAAGAATTGATCTATGGTCAATAGATAATCGAGATATGAAGTAGAGGCTGGGAATAAAGTTGAAAGGGATATGGTTCTTAATCTAGCTTCTAAAAAGCGCTCTAAAGCAATCAAGCAATCTATAGTAAATAATTGTGTTTCTTCATCTTTAGGTTCTAATGCGAGAGCACTTTCCAAATGAGATAAAGCCTCTTCAAGCTGTCCGAGATGAAATAAGCCTTTACCTTTAATCAAATGCCCTTGCCATTCAAAATAATGGATTTTACAGGCAATCAGCCGACGAACAGCTTCTACTGCTCTAAAGTAATTGTGTATTTCAAGTTGCTCCCTAGCATACTTTAGTTTTCGCTTTAAAAAATCTTCCATAGCTTATTTTTTCCAGCCTTCTGCCCAAGGTATAGCATACCATAAGGCTGCGTCTTTTTGCTTGCGCCAATGGGCTAAACCAGCCATTCCTTGGTCAAAAGTACGTTCGTCAATCAAGTGCTCTGATAACATGAACCCTTTTGCACCACTGAGTATTCCTATCAAATTATCTGCCACGAGCTCAAATTTCTCCTCATAGGCACAACCACCAAAGAATACTAATTGGTTCCTTATTTGTGTTAAACCTGCCGTATGCATCAATTCAACCAAACGTCTTCCGACAAAGGGATCATTCCCCAAACGATCATACGATCGGATATAGGCTTCCCATAAGGCTTTAAAGCCAAAGGGTGTTGGGGTTGGCGTAAAAGTGGAATGATCATCGTCGCAGATTACTACTCTCCCACCTTTTTTGACCCCAAGTATCATTTGATCCATCACTTTATCAGGGTGTTTGACATGCTCCAAAACAAAGCGACAATGTACCAAATCAAAGCTTTCCACTTCCTCTTCTAACAATGGCAAATCATTGGCATCTCCTTGACGGAAATCTACTAGATGCTCTTCTTGATCTGCTTTCGCAAAATCTTTTGCTGCATGTAGTTGCTGGATATCTCGTTCTATACCTAGTGCTTTTATCCCTGCTCTTTTGGCCATAGCCCTAGTGAATTGCCCTAATCCACTACCAACGTCTAAAATTCGTTCTCCTTCCTTTGGCTGGAGCACTTGCATGCAGGCCTGGTTGAGCATTTTATTCAATTTACTCAGTCGTTGCTGCTCCTCTGGCTGAGAACCATGTATATAAATCGAGTTATCCATATGGTGGCATTTCTAGTGTTCCTTGAAAAACTAAAGTAGCTGGTCCACATAGCCAAATAGATGTAAATTCATTGCCTTTTGGCTGAAACCGCACTTGCAGATCACCTCCTTTTGATCGAATATTTACGAGCTGTCGTTGCTCACTTGGCTTTTCTAAATAATAGGCAATGGCTGCTGCTGTTACACCAGTTCCACAAGATAAAGTCTCATCTTCAACCCCTCTTTCATAGGTGGCTACTTCAATGAGGTCTTCTGTCGCTTCTACAAAATTGACATTTGTGCCTTCCTTTCGGAAGCGGTCAGAATAGCGTATAGCTTGGCCTTCTCGAACGATATTAATATCATCCAGATCTTCTACAAACGCCACGTAATGTGGAGAACCAGTATTGAGATAATAATAATCTTTACCATCCTCGATGTTCGACACATCCCCCATCTTCAATTCTACCCACTCATCCTCTCGAATCAATGCATCATGAGGGCCATCTATAGCTAAAAAATGGTAAGAAGATTTTTGGATACCTATTTGTTTGGCGAAAGCCGTAATACATCGTCCACCATTACCACACATACTACTTTCTCGCCCATCAGAATTGAAATAGACCATTTCAAAATCATAAGCTTCTTTTTGCTGTAGCAAAATCAAACCATCTGCCCCAATTCCAAACCTACGATCACATAGGTATTTGATGATTGGAGTATCTTCTCTGGTTAAATAAGTAATTTCACGCTGATCGATGATCACAAAATCATTACCTGTGCCCTGATATTTTGAAAAAGGAATTTGCATTATTTGTTTTTTAAGCGGCTAGTCAAAATTGCTTGTATAATAAAATGGTCAGTCTTTAGCTGAAATTTTATTGTGCTCCTTCCAGCCTGCCGGCAGGCTGGGTTTTGGGTTTACTACTCACAGAATCTATGCTTTCATTCATTGGCTTTAAGCCTGCCTTCCCATGACGATTAATAGTATCGCGAAAGACTTCCGTCGCATCTGTCTCGATATCATTGTAAGGAACCCCCATGGTGATGTGTCGATAGACCATCAAAGAGAATAATCCTACAATTAAAACTGCACCAAAAAGCGAAAATTTCCATCCCCAGATATTACCACGCTCACTATTGGTTTCCCAGTCTTCCGCCTGCTCTTTTAAATTTTTAAAAAAATCAGCCATTCTTTAAAACGTTTTATTAGAATACATTTTCAACTTATTGCTAGTTTAAAGAACACAAATTACAATGCTTTTGAAAACTATTCAGTTTAAGCAAAAATTTCTTATGTTAGTGATTCGTTATTTTGAGGTTATTAGTGTAATAAAACTCAGGAAAGCCGTCCTTTAAGCATCTTACTATGAAGCAGTATATTCCAATTATTATTTCTTCCCTTCTAAGTGCTGTATTTGCAGTAGCCATATATCGCTATGTAGAAAAGCCTAAAGAAATTATCATAAAAGAGACTATCCCTGCTAGATATACCAACTTTAAAGATGATCCATTAGTGGAGTTACCTACTAGAACTTTCCTTTCCTCTTCTCCCACTGATTTCACGACAGCAGCAGGAGCTGTTACGCCTGCCGTAGTCAATATCAAGGCTATTCAGGGCAGCAGTTATGATTTCTTTTCTAGCTCTGCCTTTGGCACCTCAACAGGTTCTGGAGTAATCATTACCGCAGATGGTTATATCGTTACGAACAATCACGTTATTGAAGAGGGGGACCAAATTGAGGTTACTTTAAATGATAAAAGGGATTTTGAAGCTAAAATAGTGGGAACAGACCCCTCTACAGATTTAGCTTTATTAAAAATTGTTGATAAAACGGAAGATCTTCCCTTTGTACCTTTCGGTAATTCGGACTCTCTCCGAGTTGGAGAATGGGTGCTTGCTGTGGGTAATCCGTTTAATTTAGAATCCACGGTAACAGCAGGTATTGTTAGTGCAAAAGGAAGAAGTATTGATATATTGGAGGGCCAAGACCGAATTGAGTCCTTTATTCAAACGGATGCAGCAGTGAACCCGGGTAATAGTGGTGGTGCATTGGTAAATACAAACGGTGAATTAGTGGGTATCAATACGGCTATCATTACGCGCACCGGTCGTTATGAGGGCTATTCTTTCGCTGTACCCGCTAATTTGGTAAAAAAGGTGATCAAAGATTTACGTGATTTTGGTACGGTTCAAAGAGGTATTCTAGGGGTGTTCATTGATGAGATTAACTCTGAATTAGCCAATGATCTAGACCTAGAAGCGGTAGAAGGCGTTTATATTACTAGAGTTACACCCGGAAGTGGAGCAGACGATGCTGGCCTACAAAAAGGCGATGTGATTGTTGGGATCAATGGTATCAAAACCAAGACCCTTCCCGAAATGCAAGAGCAATTAGGTCGATTCAGACCAGGCAACAGCATCCAGATCGAATTCATTCGAGATGGTAAAAAGAGGACTGCTAAAAATGTTTTGCTGAAAAGCAAAAGTAATAGCTCTAACATTATTACAGCCAAAGACGAAAGTATTCTAAAAAACCTAGGTTTCGAACTACGCAACCTTAATCAAGAAGAGCAAAATAGATTGGGCGTAAGAGGCGTAAAGGTCATTAGTATTTACAGAAGTAGTAAAATTGCTCATACTAATATGGACCCCGGCTTTATCATCACTAGGCTAGACAATCAAAAAATAACTAGCGTTGATGCATTAATCAAAGAGCTAGAATCAGCTAAAGGTAAGGTAATGCTCGAAGGAATTTACGAAAACTATCCAGGTGAATACTATTATGCCTTCCCTATGGATTAACAATTCAACAACATGGTTGTTAGTTGTTGGTTACTTGTTCTTAGTTACTCTAAGNTTGATATACAACCAATAACNAANAACTCCCGAGTGCTTTCGGGACATCTGACAACCATTAATTTCCTATATCCAAGTTATGACCAAAATAGACATCGAACAGAGTAAGAACGAAGACAGCATGAAGCTGATGATTGCTAAAATGAATCATCGCTTAGAAAAAATCTACCAAGGAGGTGGAGAAAAGAAAATTGCCAAGCAGCACAAAATTGGCAAAATGACCGCTCGAGAACGCATCAATTATCTAATAGATGATGACTCTACATTCCTAGAAGTAGGTGCATTTGCAGCCTACGATATGTATAAAGAGTATGGTGGTTGCCCCGCAGCGGGTGTCGTAACAGGTATTGGATATGTATCTGGCAGACAATGTATGATTATTGCAAATGATGCAACTGTAAAAGCAGGTGCATGGTTTCCAATGACTGGAAAGAAAAACCTTCGTGCACAAGAAATTGCAATGGAAAATCGCCTACCGCTCATCTACTTAGTAGATAGTGCTGGAGTTTTCCTACCCATGCAAGATGAAATTTTCCCAGACAAAGAACACTTCGGCCGTATTTTCAGAAATAATGCCCAGCTCTCTAGTATGGGTATCCCACAAATTGCAGCTATCATGGGTAGTTGTGTGGCGGGTGGTGCTTATTTGCCAATCATGTCAGACGAAGCATTGATCGTTGAAGGAACCGGTTCTATTTTCTTGGCAGGGCCCTACTTGGTAAAAGCGGCTATTGGCGAAGATGTAGATAAAGAAACATTAGGTGGTGCGACTACTCAATCTGAAATCTCTGGTGTTACAGATTATAAAATGCCAGACGATGCCACCTGCTTAGATACCATTAAAGACTTGGTGGATAAATTTGGAACCTTCGAAAATGCAGGTTTTGATCGTGTTGATCCCAAACCACCAGCAAAAGATGAAAAAGAAATCTATGGCTTAATGCCAGAACTTAGAACAAAGCCTTACCACACGAAAGAGTTATTAGAAAGATTGGTAGATGATTCTAAGCTTACCTATTATAAAGAAGGTTATGGTAAGACGATTACTTGTGCCTACGCGCGTATCGACGGCTGGTCTGTTGGTATCGTCGTAAACAATAGAGAAGTCGTCAAAAGTAAAAAAGGTGAAATGCAATTTGGTGGAGTGATTTACTCTGACTCCGCAGATAAAGCTGCTCGCTTTATTATGAATTGTAACCAAAAGAAAATTCCACTAGTCTTTTTGCATGATGTCACTGGCTTCATGGTCGGCAAACGCTCTGAACATGGTGGTATCATAAAAGATGGTGCAAAAATGGTAAGTGCCGTTTCCAATTCTACCGTGCCTAAGTTTAGCATTGTGATGGGTAATTCTTATGGTGCTGGCAATTATGCCATGTGTGGAAAAGCCTATGACCCTCGCCTAATCGTAGCATGGCCTACTGCCAAAATAGCCGTAATGGGTGGTGCTCAGGCAGCAAAAGTTTTGATGCAAATCAATGTATCTTCCATGAAAGCTAAAGGCCAAGAGATTAATCAAGAGGAAGAGCAAAAGATGTTCGAGCAAATTAAGGGAAGATATGATGAGCAAACAACACCCTACTACGCCGCTTCCCGCCTTTGGGTGGATGCCATCATTGATCCGCTTCAAACCAGAAAATGGATTTCTGAAGGTATCAAAGCCGCTAATAATGCTCCAGTAGAAAAATTTAATCCTGGAATCATACAGACTTAATCTAGGCGAATATTAGAAAGCACAAAGTATTGCTTTGTGCTTTCTAGTATTATAATGACCATCACCGCATCAAAGTCAAATCCCCTTTCCAGATGGCAGTCGTGCCATCCAAGAAAGCAATAATGGCATAATAAGTGTAAGTTCCTGCAGGCATTGGCTTTCCCTTAAACGTTCCATTCCAAGCTCTGGATTCATCATTGGTAAGAAAATTTTGACCTTCATAGACCAATTCTCCCCAACGAGAAAATATCTTTAAAGATTGTATTTCTTGTGCTACCCTAGTCTGCAAGAAAAAGCCATCATTAAAGCCATCATCATTGGGACTAAAAACATTAGGAATAAATATCTTTTCGTCTTTTACCACATGAATGGCCACCGAATCATTGGCCGTACATCCATTTTCATCTGTAACCGTTACATAATATTGAGCATCAAAAAATGGCCGAGTAACTGTCTCGGGGCAATTGAGACAATTAATCATTTCTGTAGTGGCTGCCCAATTGTAATCCACCATAGAGCTTGGAAAAATAGTAGGTACTAAATTCGTGCTATCTCCTAAGAATAGGACTTGATCAGGCCCTAAATCGACACCCAAAGGTTGTGTCGTTACATTGATCGTCTCTACAGCTATATCACATCCACTCGTTACGGTCACAGCATAGGTTCCAGCTGTATCAATCTCAAAAGTAGCCCCAGTAGAGCCATCGCTCCATTCGTAGCTTACGCCAAATATGCTGGGTGCTAGTTCTAAAGTTTCACCAGGGCAAATATTCGTATTCACATTACTAAAGTCAATCGCTAATTCATTAATTGTTATATAGGTAGAATCATCTTTGATGATCGTGTTTGGAAAATCAGATAGAACCGTCATACCTAAACCTTCCGGCAAACCACTTAATACCGCTTGATTGCCATAAACACCCAATGCATTTTGCCCAATTTCTACGCTGACTACTAATTCACTAATTCCTAAAGGAATAGTCATATCTTCGATCCGAATCAAACTGGTACCTACTCCGCTCAAGATATTCCCTCCAAAAGGATTTTGAATATTAACTATCGTAAATTCATCGGGAAAAGCATCTTCAAACGTCAAGTCAATCTGTGTTTGCCCAGAGCTATTCGCAAACTCAAATACATACTCCACTACCGTACAAGGCACCGCTTGCGGTGTTTCCACAAATTTGCTTAACTCAATGGTATAAGGACAGGAACAACCATCTGTCCTTTGGGCCAAAGGCCCTGTAGATTCTACAACCACCTCCCCTGTATTTTTATTCAAACTAAACAGCGTATTTTGATCGGCATTGGCTGTCCCCATTGGGCTTCCATATCCAAAAAGATTTCCAAATGCATCAAAAAATAGACTTCCCATAGAATCTGAACTTCCACTAGATGGATAAGGTGTTGAAACATTACCAGAAACCGTATTAAATAGTATTAAGCGATTCCCTGTAGAATCAAATCCGTACAATTGTCCATCTGTAGGATCAAATGCAATATCAAAACATACCACTGAATTTCCCGTAAGGGAAACACTATTTACCTCATAATTTCCAGATTCTAAATTCACAAAAGCCAATTCTCTACTTACCCCTATTCCCCCACCTGTATTTCCTACCAATACTAAAGTAGAACCATCAGGCGTAACATCACCAGATGGATAGCCTAGTGTAGCATTTAGCGAAAGCGTAGTAATAAAGTTAGCCGCACCAGTCGCATCCAATTGATAAAGGCTATTACTTTGTGTATTGATCCCATAAATAAAATTATCAGTAGACCGAAACCCGATAGAATTGATTAGCACACCTGCATCGCCTCCATACAGAGGATTAAAAAGTACGTTATTTGTATTGGGATCAATCTCAACTTCATAAGCTGTACTCACGTTATTGGGCGCCAAGACTAAATAAAAGTCTCCTTCACAAATGAAAGGTGTCTGGGCGGTGCTCCAAAAAAGTAGAAAACAAAAAGTGATGACGCATTGTAATTTCTTCATAGTCTGTAGGATGGAATCTTTTACTTAAATTTAGTGAAAACAATCTTGTAATTTTAATGATCACCCATGGAAGAAAACAAACAGTCAAAATACAAGTTATGGCTAAAACGCATAGGTATAGGAGGATTTCTCTTTTTCTTCATCAAAGGGCTTGTTTGGATAGCGATCTTTACTGGCCTTATTACTCAATGCTCTTAAACAAGTTAATAATTAAGTCCTTATTGATAGGTTGCTTTTTCCTGACTATATGTTGCCTCCAAGCACAAAACCAGCCTGTTTTTTTGAGTAATCCTTCTTTCGAAGATGCACCTTTAGCAGGAAAACCACCTATGACGTGGTATTATTGTGGTTCTAGCTTAGAAACGCCTCCTGATATTCATCCCAATGGATTTTTTGAAGTCACTCAAAAACCTAAAGATGGAAAAACCTATGTAGGTATGGTCGTCAGAACCAATAATACTTGGGAAGGCTTAGGACAATTTTTAGAAAAGCCACTTAAAGAGGGGCAAAACTATCGTTTTTGTTTGTTTGCCTGCCTTTCGGCAAATTACAAAAGTGTAGATCGAATCACCTTAGAGCCTTTGAACTATAATAAGCCTGTCATCATACGCATTTGGGGCTCTGCCAAATCTTGCGAAGCAGAAGAGCTATTAGCACAAAGCGAAGCTGTTGATCATGCAGATTGGCAAGAGCATTGCTTTATCATCAAGCCCCAACAAGATGTGCAGCATATACGCATAGAAGCTTATTTTGCCAAGCAAGCTGAAGCAAAACCCTACGGTGGCAGTGTTTTGATCGATCATTGTTCTGCCTTTATTCCTTATAATACAGAAGAGCAGAGCTATGATTTAGACATTCCTCCACTTTCTCCAACTTCTAGTTTGGCAGAAGCCATAGATCAATATGGTACTCAAATAAACTTCACCCCAAGCACATTCATCGCGCTAGAAAAACACTTGTTCTATGATCAGCAAAATCAACTCCAAGAAGCAAATCTCCCATTATCAAATATTATTGCTTCCCTTAAACAGCACCCGAAGCGAACAATCAAAATAACGATAGCCGCTCCCAAACGGTCTGTGTACAAAGCACGGAAGAAAGTAATTCAAGCAATGCTTGAAAGTGTCGATGTTCCTAAAAGACAATTTAAGATTGTTAGACAAAAGATAGGGAAGAGTCAAAATGAAGTTGTTGTACTTATTCAATAATCTCTAATATTTACCTTTTTAAAGGTACAATTAAAAGGTAATTGAATTGAGTCAATTATCTATTCTCTTCTAACATTCATTTTACTTATATTTCTATAAGTGAGATGGTGCATTATAATCGCTCAATTTCTTCTTTTGACAAAGCAGTATATTTTATTATTTTTTCTAATGATTCACCATCTGCTTTCATTAAAGCTGCAATTTCAAGATTTCTTTTACCAATCCCTAATCCCATTCCTTCTTGAATTC